>JAJRQG010000144.1 GCA_024280395.1 Gammaproteobacteria bacterium
AACAGGCAAACCCTCAGCCAATTTTACTGTAGGTTTTGTTTTTAGTCGATTTAGAAAATGACGCGAAGCTGTATCTACCTTAGCCAAAGTTTTTTCCAGTTTATCTGGGTATCTTTTAGCCAAGACCAGTTGTTGTCGCAAGCGAAAAAAGTCCTTGCGCATAACAGAATCAGGTAATTGTTTGATGATTTTTTCTAACATGGCGAGATTATAAAGGGAAAAGTACAAAATACACAATAAAACTCCGTCATTCCTGCGAAGGCAGGAACCTCATTGGGTAACATGATTCTATTTAAAAAAAACAATTATCACACAGCGGCGATGCGACCACAGCGAAGATAAAAGCATTTTCTACAGATAACGCAAATTTCCGCAGATTGGTGTAGGGTGGGTTTTACCCACAATTGTGTATCAGATACCTCAATAATCAATCAATTCTTGGTAGATTGAGTCAAACTCTTAAGTTTAAGAGGTGTTAATTATTTATATTGTAAATCGAATCATATGCTAAGATAAATTTATACATTTAATCTAGTGAAATGAATTTTAAAATAGGGAGTAATAATGATAACAAAAAACGAATTAAATGAATTACAACGTGAAAAATTAAATTTAGCCGCACATATTTTAAAAAATACCGCTAACTTATTTAATGGCAATAGGAGTTTATTATCATTATGGGGTGGTGGAGTGATAACTCATGGCGTTCCCAAAATTAATAAATGCGTAATTGGAATCACAGATGCAGCAAAAAATGAAAGTAATGATAATAATATAACAAAAGATCACTTGTATAGGGTAACAGAAACAGCTAACCTTGTTATTAATGCAATAAAGGAAAACAATCTTGATATTGATGATATAGAAAATTTGTTACTTAAGCGTTCAGCTCAGATGATAACAACCAAAACTGAAAACAACAAAATTTTAAGAAAAGCATTAGAGCAATGTAAAAATAAAGATAACTGGAAGGAATTGTATAAAATTGCTGGAATCAAGTATGAATTATATTAAATTTAATCCTATGGTTGAAAGTTAATGAACAAATACGCTAAAGCATCAATTAAAGCCGTAAATCACTACAACCATAGTATTGTTAAGGATATCGTCAGGTCGTGGCAAATTGTAATGTTAGACGTTTTCCCTACCCAAAAACCATCAAGAAATAAAGGTTGTCCTAGATCTACTTTTTTGGGCTTGTGTGAGAATGGTTATGTTAAAGGTGTTCCAATAGGTAATTACAAGATTTTAAAAAATAGTAAAAATAAAAATTATGCCATCAAAGCATTAAAATTACTAAAAAGCAATCCACATTTAGCAACTCTTAAACCTAAAATTTTATGGGAATTTGTTATGAACGGCGTTTCTAAAACTCCAAATTCACAAATGGATATTGTTTTGGCATTGTGGAACGAAGGTTTAATTAATTTGGATAATCATGAAACCACCCATTTGTGAAATCTGTGGTCGCGACTTTCGGGCTTCAATTTCCGAAGGTGGATTGGTACACTTTAAATTAACTGAAGCCAATATCCAATACAACAAGTGCTTTGAACAATCAGGTTTTTCTGGACACCCAGCCGGAGCTTATTGGTTTTGTAAAAAGCATTATAAGAAGGCAAAGAACTACCAAGGGTTAACGTTTGCAGAGGCCTCAGAAAAAATTCAAGAAAAACAAAAGAACAAAAAAATAGGTACGAAACCGCCAATTCGGACGAATTTTCACCGCAACTAACCATAATAGAAACATTATTAATCTTTGATAGGTGGTTTAAGTGGCAAGATTTTTTCGATTATCGGTTTTTACCTTTTATAGCTTTTTGTGTTTTGGTGTGGCGGCTTATGCTTTTTATTACTTATTTAAGGTTGTAAGTCCTTATGACATGATCGCAATAAAATTTGCGAGTTCTGGATTAGAAATACCAGCGCATTTCTTTGGTGCAGGACTATCCTTATTGTTGGTACCTTTTCAATTAAGTAAAAAATTGCGATCCTATTCTAGAAAAATACACAAAACGACTGGTTATTTGTATTTCATAGCAGTGTTATTTGGTGGGATTTCTGGTTTCATTATGTCTTTTAATGCGACAGGTGGTCCTATTGCAGAATGGGGTTTTAGGATGATGTCGATATTTTGGTTATTTACCACTATAAAAGCAGTCTCTTACGCAATCAATGGAAACATAAAGCAGCACAAAAGATGGATCTATCGCAGTATCGCTTTAACTTCAGCTGCGATTACTTTTAGGATTTATTTGGGCGTGGGATTAGGCGTATTACAATTGCCTTTTTTGACTGTATATTTGCCTATTTCTTGGTTGTGTTGGGTGTTGAACTTAATGATTTGCGAAATGATTATTTATAAACGCAGAGAAAAATTCAATGCTTTGCCTGTCTGAACTGGCTTGGAGTTTGGCCTGTGATCTTTTTAAAAGCACTGTTGAATGTGGATTTTGAATTGAATCCACATTCATAAGCGATGTCTAGTATAGTGCTCTTTTTATCAGCAGAATCTAACATTTTCTTAGAAGCCATGATTCGCAAGTTGTTGATATAATCTCGAAAATTCATCCCATGAACACGATTAATGAATAGTGAGATAAGGTATTCGGGATAACCCGAAGATTTGGCCAGAATGCCAATGGTTAAGCTGGGTTGTAAATGTATGCTTCTTTGTTCAATCAATTCATTCAAACGTATACCCACTTCTTCAAACCGTTCGTCGATGTCAGCCTTTTTGGATTCATTGCCTTTGAGTGCTTTGATGATAGGTACATTCTGTTGAGACAGGCTTAAATAACCCGTTAATATAATCCAAAGCGATACTACAACATAGATGGTCCAACTATTGTAATCTTGAATCGACAATAACCATTGACTCACTCCAATGAGCCAAATAATAACCTGACAATAAGACATAATCATTAACCATTTCAAATCAATGCCTTCGATATCTACGTTTTGTTGTGATAAATTTCTGCGGTATTGAATCACTAGATACAATCCAGCAACAACATAAGCAACACTGTACATAAATAACACGGCATCTGAAAAAGCATAACCTTGAGTGTTGAACAAGGATGGGGTAATTATCACCGATAAATTTAATCCAAAAAAGACGATAAAGGCCGCAAAATGAATCAAATCTTTGACACCAATAGTTTTGTTGGTCACCAATGATCTTACATAAATATAGAAGAAACTGCCATACAGAAAAGGGAACAACAATGTCAATAAATAGGCAGATATTAAGCTTGTTTGATTGTCATTTAAATAGACGGATTTAATGGCCAAATCAAAGGCCAATAAAATCATCCAGATTGATAAAACTTGATTGCTTGTTCTATTTACATTCTTTCGCCACAATGCTATCGCCAATAAAATACCTTGAGCTGCTCCAATGGTGTATATAGTAATAAGAATCATACGTTTTTGTTTTTTTGAATCAGTTTTTTAATCGGAGGCCAGCTAACAATCAACAGTGCCAGCCAAATACCAGAAAAAGCCACCTTGTGTCCCAGTGTAAATGTCTCACCGTAATATAACACAGCGATTATGAAACTCAAAGTTGGAGCAATGTATTGTAGAAAACCAATCAACGTTAAAGACAATTTCTTGGCAGAATAATTAAAACCAATTAGAGGTAAAACAGTAACCAACCCAGCAAAAAACAGCAACATATACTCCTTAGACAAATCATCTGTTGCAGGCAAGGGTTGTGCAAACAATGCCAAGTATAGGATTGCTGGGGTGACTAAAATAACTGTTTCCCAAAATAAACCAATTAAAGGACGTACATCTAATTTTTTACGCACCAAACCATACAAACCAAATGTAACCGCCAAGAACAAAGAAATCCAAGGTGGTTCGCCAATAAAAAAACCCAAATATAAAGTGGCTGCTGCTGCAATGGCAACTGCAATTGATTGCAGCTTGCTTAATTTTTCATGTAAAAATAACACACCCAATAAAATATTGACCAGAGGGTTGATAAAATAACCCAATGAAGTGGCCAGTATTTGATTGTGAGTCACAGCCCATACAAACATCAACCAGTTACTGGCAACCAATAATCCACTGATAAACAATACAAACAATTGTTTTTTGGATATTTTTAATGTGCTAAATAATCGCTTGTGTTCACGCAGCAATAAATACACAAACAAGAACAAAGCACCCCAAATTATTCGATGAGCAATAATAGTTAATGCAGGAACATTTTGAATGAGTTTAAAATATATGGGAGCAAAGCCCCAAAAGATAAAACAAAATAATCCCGCTGCAAGGCCTTTATGATGACTGGTAAAATTCATGGATGGATTAAACCATGATAATTAAACTTTTAACAATATTAACTAACAAAAGCAATATAAAGTGAAGATTATAGTTATTGATTAATATTGAGTTTAATATATAATATTTTTTCAATTTATAGGATGAAATGATGAAAAAAATTATGACCATATTGCTGTTGATATTCATCAACAGCTCATTTGCAAAAGAAAAAATAATCGATTTTAAACAAAAAAAAGGCTTAAAACCCAATGAGGGTCTTGTTGTACTTATTATCGACATTAACTTTAGAATAGCAAAAATCAGCTTAGGCAAACCCGGAAAAGTTTTTCCTGTTTATTCAATGAAAAAATTGAGGCCCGGATCTCAAATGAAAATAATCAAATTGCCAGCTGGAAAGCATTATTGGAAAGAAGGTAGAGGTTATTCATCAAATACAATACATTCATTTGAGATAGAAGAAGACTTAACAATGTTTGATGTTAAAGCAGGAAAATTAAATTATCCTGGGACACTAGAATTTAGAGGATGGTTAAATGAAAGAGATGATGTTGTATATAGCTATAACATGATAAACAATTCAACCAATGTTTTTTTGTATCTCAAGGAAAAATTTCCTTCTCTTTTAGAAAAATATCCATTGGTATATTCAGGGGAGAATCCAGACCCATTTTTAGAATTTAACAATGAAATAGAAGAGAACTAACCATTGTACTCAAAGCCTAAATTTCTGCTTGTAATCTTATTTGCGACAACTGTACTCAGTGCTAACACACTTGATGGGATTGCTGAAACTTATTTTAAATCTAGCGAATATCAACGGATGGTTCAAAATCCCAGCGGCCAATATTTCGCTGCAGAAACCTATTACAATGCACAGGAACACATTGAAATAGTAAATTTGAAGCAGAATAAATCCTATGTGATATTCAATGGCACCAATGGAGTAAAAGTTTCGATTGTTAATATTCAATGGATAGATGAGGATTCTTTGATTGTTCAATTCAATTTATTAAAAGAACAATCAAGTCATGCCATATTCAAAGTAATACATTTAAAATATGACAAAATTGTATCTGTTGAATCTACGTTTGAATTTGAAAAAAGAGGTTTTATTGTTGATAATTTGGTCAATTCTGAGAACAAAATTTATTTTGCACATATCCTTAATTCTAAGAAGTATTCATCTGGCATATATAAAGTAGATTTAACCAGTAAACAAACAGCAATGTCGGGCCTACATTTTAATACCAAGATAGGGCCAAGAATTAGCAAGCCCTTTTATTGGATTGTTGGAGAGAACAAGACCATTCGACTTATTTTATCTGAAGTTAGTAAAAAGGTTTATTATTGGATATTT
Source organism: Gammaproteobacteria bacterium (assembly GCA_024280395.1). Lineage (GTDB taxonomy): Bacteria > Pseudomonadota > Gammaproteobacteria > Xanthomonadales > Marinicellaceae > NORP309. The sequence goes on from JAJRQG010000144.1 coordinate 5,654, forward strand.
AAAAACCAACACTGGAGTAATGTTGCAGTCGTGGATGAAGATTCTGATGATTTTGTCTATCCATTGGCATTGAACTCTCAAAATCAGTACATCGTTATAAAAAGGTTAAAAGACAAGGATAGGAAAGGTGTATATTTATTGAATGCGAATAGCTTAAGTGTTGAGAAGGTCCTTTATTATTCAAAGGATTTTGATGTAGAGAGCATTCAAATCCATCCTGAAAGTTCGGAAATCATAGCAATCAATTATATAAAAAATGGCGTAAGAAAGAATGTGATTCTTGATGACAAATTGAGAAAAGCACAACAACTATTGACCAACAATTACCCAAAATTTAAATCAGCCTTTTTATCAAATGATTCTAATTTTACGACATTTTTATTTGTCATTCACAATTTTCAGAATGAAGGTATCTATGTGAATGTTAATTTAAACAAGGGAACAGTAAAGAAAATAATCGAAAAAGCCGCCTGGCGGAAGCCTCTTGCAAAAGGCAGGTTGGAAGTAGTAGATTATATAAACCAAGAACAGTTAAAAATAGAGTCTTATCTTTCAGTGCCAGAAACAGGAGATGTAAAAGCATTGTTGGTCATGCCGCATGGAGGCCCAATTGGAGCTAGAAGTTATGGTTACTTTGACTCATTGTCCCATTTTTTGGCTTCATATGGAATTGCTGTATTAAAAATTAATTATCGAGGTTCTTCAGGTTTTGGAAAGAAATTTGAAGATGCAGGTAAAAAACAATGGGGCGACAAAATTGAAAAGGATATCAACGATGTGGTAACCCATGTAGTTAAAAAATTTAACCTAGATGAAGATAAAATTTGCTCTGGCGGTAGTAGTTATGGGGGTTATTCTGCTCTTATGCTGCACATTAATTACCCAAAAAGATACAAGTGCATCATATCTTTGGCCGGACCTACAGATTTACCGTTGATGTTTACTTCTAGTGACTGGAATATTAATAAGGAATCAATAAAAAGCATGATCGAAATTGTAGGTGGTCCTCATCATGATATTGATAAATTAAAAGCACAATCTCCTGTTTATAACGTAAAAAACATTCATGCACCTGTGTTGCTGTTTCACGGCAAAGAGGATTTGCGGGTCAGTGTAGAACATTCAATTAGATTAGAATATATATTGAAAAAATTTAATAAACCTGTGGATGTATATCTAATAAAAGACGAAAAACATGGTTTCCATTTATTAAAGAATCAAGTTTTGCATGCCACAGAGTTGCTGAAATTCATGAACCGTATCCTTGAATTGAATCTATCAATTGTTGAAGAAAACAGTGAAACAAAAATATTTTCTATTGAACAGTAATAATTTTAAAACTTTTCCGAATAGATTTTCTTTTCATAAAACCTGCACCTGCTTCTTTGGCAGCCTGATAAGATAAATTCCCAAAGGGTTCATCTTCAACGTATTTTTCGACAAGAATGTTTTGGTATTTTTCTTGTGACAACAAATTAAAAGCGACACTGTTACATTCACTAACCCAATTCGTGTTGGCAGCATTCCCTGTTTTTAAGGGCTTACAACTCAGTATTAATTTTTTCTTTTTTTGTTGCACAGAAAGTTGTGAATATTTAAATGCAGCAGTAAATTTCGGTGCTTTTGGAGATTTTGCACTTGAAACAATGGGTAAACAAATAAGAAGCATGAGTAATCTGGTCAAAATAATTTCTCTATATAAAAATTTATCTTATTATATTTCACCCAATAATTATTTTCAATACCAAAAAAATAAATTTCCATTAGACCTATTTGGTGATTGGTCATTTAGATTTTTCTTTGATGTTATTCAGTATAAGAATACAAAGAATAATTTGGCTATAAACCATCACTTTTTGTGCAATAGTTTTAATTTGTAATACCCATACACCAACCGATGATGGAGGACCAAAGAATAACAAGATGAGATAAAAAAACAACATTAAATTAAGCACTGTAAAAAACAAATTTGATTGCTTAAAACGTTTTCTATCTAGAAAAATTTGAGAAGTGAGTGTTGTAATAAAGAAGCTAAAAAAAGCAGTTTGCGCATAAATTATGTGTGTACGTAAGTCGACATCCGCAGGATAAAGGACAATACCAATATAGCCAATAGCAGAAACCAGTGCCAATAATAGGATGATATATTTTGCTTTGTTATGCATGTGTTTCTGTACTTCTATAAAAAACAAAAAGATACCAATACCAATCAATCCCAGAGTTAAACTATAAAAGATATAACTCGGATTTGGTGAGCCAGCATAACCAACACTTCTGCCCAAATCACTCAAGTAATTTTGATCCAATACATAATGAGTAACCTCTGGTGCATAACGGTTTCCTACATCATAAAACAGCATCATAATAACCGTAACAACTATATATTGGACAAACAGAAGAATGGTTATGATGTAAAGCGATGATTTGTTATTCATTTATTAACTCAACAATAATTTTCCAATCAACAACAATATAGCATAAACCAAAATAGTCAAGCCAATCCATGTAGCAAATTTTTTGCCCAAATCCTTGTAGTCAACAATATGCCCAACAACCGACCAAGCACCATTGGGTTTGACTCTTTGGTAGAATCTATTCAAAGTGTCCATATTTTCTGCAGGAGTGATGAATGTTGTAATCAACCAAACCAGAGTCGTGACCAATACCACAAAGATATAATTATAGCCTTCGCCAAGTGAAGTTTTGTAAGCCATTCCTGATTGGGTAAACTCTAGCCAATAATAGGTCAAAAATGGAGTAAGAGTCGCTGAAATTTCAGAATAAACATTAATTCTCCACCAATACCAACGCAGAATCAATACCAAACCAAGCCCCGCGCCAGCCTGAAAAACAAATTCCCACACGGCTTTGATTGAAGTTAATTTGGTCGTCACGTATAAAGCTATTATGGCCAATAACAAACTGACAATTCGAGATATTTTCAATTGAGTTTTGTTGTCTTTGTTCTGAATCATTAACACATCATTGGTAATCATGCTAGCTCCCCAGTTAAGCTGTGTGGATATGGTGCTCATGTAAGCACCCAAAAATGCAGCAGCCAACAATCCTTTGGCACCAGTTGGAAGAAAATCACGGATGGTATAAACAAATCCTAAACGCTTTTCATTGTCTGCCAATTCAGGATAAAGAATAATCGCTGCCAAGCCCACCAATATCCAAGGCCATGGACGCACACAATAATGCAATACTTGAAATAAGACCGTTGCTTTGAGCGCATCCTTATCTGTTTTGGTACTCATCATGCGTTGGGCGATATAACCGCCACCGCCTGGTTCAGCACCAGGATACCAACTGGCCCACCACTGAAAAGCCATAAAGCCAATCAAACTGCCTATAGGTATAGTCCACATTTGTGATGTCGAAGCATCTCCAATTTGGGGAAAGAAATTTAAAGTACCTTTATCGCCCAAGTTTTCCACAATACCATCCAAACCTCCGATTTGTGGAGAAGAAATAACATACCATGCCAACAAGAAGCTACCAATCATGGCTAGTGTGAATTGTAAAACATCAACAATAGCTATGCCGCGTAGTCCTGAAATGGTTGAATAAAAAGTAACAAACAACATCAATCCAGCAACAATCCAAAAGGCCTGATCATTGCTCACACCCAATAAAACTTGGATGATAGATATCATGGCCAAATTAACCCAGCCAATGACCAAGGCATTCATAAACCAACCCAAATACACGCCTTTAAACTTACGTAAAAATTTAGCTGCAGGGCCAGAATAACGCAGTTCAATCAGCTCAGCTTCGGTCAATACACCGCTGCGATGCCAGAGTTTGGCAAAGAAGATAGCGGTCAATAAACCACCAGCCAAAGCATTCCACCAAATCCAATTGCCCGAAATACCACTGATGGCGACAATTTCAGCCACAGCCAATGGTGTATCCGCAGCAAAAGTGGTTGCTACCATGGAAATCCCCGCCACATACCAAGGTAAGTTACGCCCACCTAAAAAATAATCATTCAGGTTTTGGATTTTCTGTTTATGAAATTGCGTACTTAAATACCAACTCAATGCCATAAAGACAATGATGATTGACCAATCTATCCAGTTTAAAATCACTTGTTGTTATCTGAATTATTTGACGGTTTGATAATATTGGGCATTTCCTTAATATAAACATCTTGTTTGTTGTAGGGGATTTCTATACCCAGTTCGTTGAAGCGATTATAAATGGTGATATAGAGGTTATGCGTTACTTTTCCTTTTAATACGGGTTCTTCAATCCAACACAGCAATTCAAAATCTAAACTTGATGCACCAAAGCCGCGCATTCGGACTCTGGGCTCGGGTGTTTGGCAAACATTGGGATCATCAAAACCAATCAATTTGAGTACATTGCAGACTTGATTGACATCGCTGCCATAGGCCACACCGACTTTGATTCGTAAACGAAATTTTTCCCATCGCCCGCCACTTTGGTTTTTGATTTTGGCATTGCCAATAACCGCATTGGGAATAGTAATTTCAATATCATCACGGGTTAATATTCTTGTAGAGCGGATCCCAACATTGGTGACCATTCCACGTTCACCAGAATCTAAGACCACAAAATCACCTACCTTATAAGGCGTGTCTGCAATGATAAAAAATCCAGAAAACAAATTGGACAGGGTGTCTTTGGCAGCAAAACCCACAGCAATACCAATCACACCAGCTGAGGCCAACCATGCCGTTGGATTAATCCCCCAAATCAGTAATATAAAATAAGAGCCTGCAGCAACCAAGGCTATTTTTCCGATTAAATCAAACAAAGGTACCGTTTTACGTTGAATCATTTTGTATCTATTTCGTAAGTCGCTTAATACCCTTAACAACAAATGCAGTATTTTGAATCCACGCGTCATCCACATAAAAACAATCATGGTTAACAATAGGTGAGAGATTGTATTCTCGAAGCTGTTAGAGATATTTAAACTTTTAGTTGCAACAATCAAAAAGAAGAAAAAGACAGTCAAGAAAATTGGTCGACGCAACAAAGCGATTAACTCATCATCCACTTTAGTTCGGGTTCTTTTGGCAACTTGTGAAGCACTGCGGGTCAAAATAAATTGAACGACTTTTCCGACTATATAGCCTATGCTGATGATAATTAAAAATTTCAATAACGGAATGCTTTGTAATTGATTCCAGTAAGGTTGCCATGATTCTGGCAAGTAATCGGCGAATTTCCCTATGAGATTGGTGACTTCAACGGCTGTAGAATTTGTTGCGTCTTCCACGGGTGCTTGTATGTTTAAATTTTTCATGAATAAATTATACTAAAGAGTGATTATTAGTTCTATATTGTAAACCAATTGAAACAAGATTACCGAAAACTCAATAAAGGGCATATAAACGTTTAAGTATATCCTTGTTATCAATTGCATTGACGTTGATTACAGTTTGCAATTGTTTTGTTTCTGTTTCGAGTTTTTCTTGATAGCCGTATTTTTTTAGGAATTCTGCGTATTTCAATTTAATATCAATTGCTTTCAAGTGGTTTTTTGTATATAGATTGTTGTACGTTTCGATGGCGTTAACAAAGTAGAGTTGAGAGCTAACTGAGTCATTGATTTCAGCAAATAGCTCGGCTAAATCAACCAATATAGGAGCATATTTCGGGTTGTTTTTCTGGTATAGCTGTTTATCCACTATAACGCTAAAATTTTTAATGGCAGCAGGAAAATTCCCACCAGTTCTATATATATGACCAAGTGCAACATAGGTTCCTGCGGTAGTTGGGTGATTAATGCCCAGATATTTTATTGAATTAGTATTGGCTAATTCTGCTAAATTTATAGCGTATTCAATTTGACCAATTTTTGCTAAGGATGTAGCCAGTATTGATTGGCTGTATATAGTAGAGTCGTGTTCAGGACCAAGCTTGATAAGTAGGCTGTCATAAACACCTTGGGCTATTTTTACTGCTTCAGTATTTCTATTTGCTTTGCTTAACATTAATGCTAAATTCGATTTAACATCATAGGTAGCAATGCTATCAGGGAAATTTACCTCGAAGCTGGTTTTTACTTTGTACATCAAATCAATGGTTTTTTCAATGTCACCATTTTGATAATATAAAATTGCTAATGAATTCATCACAGCAGCTGTTTTTGTACTGTTTTCTCCATAACGAGAGGAAAAAATATGATAACTTTCAATGGTGAGTCTTTGTGCAGTTTTTAGTTGCCCATTAGCACCATAGGCATCTGCAAGTATACTCAATGTCAACCCAAGCCACGGGCTGTTTTCACCAAAAATCCTGCGTTGCTGCTTGGCCAAATCATCCAAAATTTTAATGACTTCATCATATTCACCTAGCCTATAATAATATTTCCCTAAGCTTGACCTAAGCTCCATAACTATAGAGTTATTATTGGGTAGATCATGATTTCTCAAAGCCGACTCAAGCAGGCTAATGCTATGATGTGTATCAGACTGAAGGTAGAAGAGATTTGCTAATTCCAATGTGGTTAACAGTATGTTTTCTTGATCCTTGGATTGTTTACTTAAGTTAAGAGCTTTATCCAAATATATTTTGGCCTCATCGAATTTGAGGTTTCTGCTTAATATCATGCCTTTCAATGTAAGAATTTTGACACGATCAGTTGTTGATGAAATCTGTTCCATTTGCAAGTTGTTTAACCGCAGATTCAACTCGTCATATGCCTCAGAATAATACAGAGACTCCAAAAGAAAAGCTGTTGATCGTGAATCTTTTGGTTCAATATCTAATGATTGTGCAAAAAAATCAGTACTTTTCTTAAAAAATCCTATGTTTCTGTATGCGATACCTATTGTTTGCAATAATTCAAATCTTGTTTCATGCGCAATGTTTTTCTCGTTGAGTAGTTTTTTGCCAGCAGTATTTAGTACATCTTCAGCTGTGAAAATTATCCCTCTACTAAAATTAGGATTAGTGACCGCAAAAGAATCCAGCATAAATTGTTTGATCTGTTGCGCTTTACTGGCCTCGATTTTGATTTGTCTGTATTGTTGATAACCAAGTATTGAGCCGATAATTAAAAAGACTATAAAAGAAACCAAGGTTGCAAATAAAGCTGTACGTCTTTGAGAAAACTTTTTAATCTTGTAAGCAATTGAAGGAGAAGTCGCATTTACTGGCCTATTATCCAACCAATTATTCAAATCATCAGCAAAAGATTGCATGCTTGAATAGCGGTTATCAGGATTTTGTTCTAATGCTTTTCTCAAGATGTTTTTTAGATCTTTATCACAATTGACTTTTTTAAGGTTTTTATCGATAAATTCATCGTCATTGACACAGGATTTAATCAGTCTATCTTTGGGCAAAGGCGGTGCTTGACAAAGAATATCTAAGGCGACAACTGCCAGAGAAAAAACATCTGTCTGCACGGTAATGGCTTGGGAATTTATTTGCTCAGGTGCGGCATAATTTGGTGTCAAAGCCATAATAGTAGTGTTATTGCCATCAATGTCATTGTTGATTAACTTGGCAATGCCAAAGTCAACAATTTTTACCTGATTGTTACTGTTGATAAGTATGTTGTCAGGTTTTAAATCTCGGTGAATAATTAAATTGGCGTGGGAATAGGCCAAGGCTTTTGCACATTGTTCAATAATGGCCATATTCTGTTTAACCGACAATTGTTCTTTTGCGCTGTATTTGTCCAAGGTTAGAGCATTGTCAATTAACTCCATGACCAAATAAGCCGTGTTATTATCTGTGGTACCACCATGTAACATATCAACGATATTGGGGTGACTAAACCCAGATAAAATCTGTTGCTCCGTAACAAACCGATCAAGCAATAGCTGCGAATGATGTTTTGGCGCAAATATTTTTATGGCCACCATTTTTTGCGCCTCACTATCAAGACGCTTGGCTTTAAAGACTTGCGACATGCCCCCTTGACCCAATTTTTTAATAAGTTCATATTCGCCCAACCGCGTACCCAATTCAATTTCAGGATATTGGTATTCTTGAGCATCAAAGTCAGGGGTGTAATGGTCTTGGATATAACGTGAAGCTTGACTTCCCGAATTGATCAGTGTGATGACTGCTTGTTTGATTTCATAACTTAGGTCGTGAATACTATCGACGTGAGCAAGGGCCTGATTGGCTGAAAGCTCGGATACATTGGCATAAATTTCTATCGCTTGTTGCCATACTTGTGTTTTGCCTTTTTCCATAACTGTTGTATCTTAACTTATTTAATGACATTAAATTGCGATATATTTCAAACTATTGATAAATGTTTGTTATCACTACTGTCCAGTTAAAAAATGTAACATTCTTTTAAGCCCCTGTAGTAGACATTAAAATAGAGTTGTTGAAACATTAGACTTAACTCTAAGAAATGTAAGGTGGGTTCTACCCACCAATGCAGAAGCCTTGGTATATATAGGTTCCTATATTTTTCCATTGTGGGTGAAACCCACCTTACTAACAAACGGGACAATAGTGGTTTGTTATTTTCAAAACGGAATTAATCTTTTGATAACGCCACCAACAATGATTTGGCTTGATTCCATATTCTGATGATCTGTCGTTCTGATTTACCCATGACTTCAGCGATTTCAGAAAAAGTCATGGAAAGAATCAATTTGTAATTCAATATTTCGGCAAAAGCTGGGTTAATTTTCTCGATTTTGTCCAGTAACCTGTCCAACTCCAAAATTTTAAAATCAATATCGGTATCACCCTGTATTTCGCCAAACTCTCGGGTGACATCAATGTGTTGATTTTTGGCGGTTAATTTAGAGCGGTATACATCGATCAATAATTGACGCATGCTGATGGATAAACAATTTAAAAAATGAGCACTGTCTTTAACATTGACTTTATTTTGCTTGAGAAGTTTTAAATAACAATCATGAGCCAAAACCGTTGGGGTAATGGTTTCCCCAGTATTTAATTTGTTGATCTGAAATCGTGCAATGTTTTTAATGTCGGCATACAACCTTGAATAAACATCATTCAACAATTCCTTTTCACCTGCCTTAACGCGTTGCAGCAATACAGTTATGGCTTGTTCACTCATACATTCAGTTATTAAGTCGGTTATTTAAAGGTAACTGTATTTTACTTTATTTCTATTTTTAATGTCAGGTTTTTTTTGAAGGCTGCGAAAGGATGGTTTAAGAACAATAGTAACTACTCTCCCCGTCATTCCCGCGAAGGCGGGAATCTATGGTGATATTCATATCATTTGCAATGATATTTATAATACTTATAAAGAGATTACCACTTTTGCGGTAATAACAGCGGGTGTGAGTAGTTAAGAATAATGTAATTTAAATTTAGTTTGGAGATTTATGATGAAAAAAATAATGTTAATGGTGTTTGTGTCAATAGGAGCCAATGCGGCCAATTTGACCATTCCCAATACTTTTGTAGCCAACACTCCTGCTGTGGCGGCTGAAGTCAATGGCAATTTTGGTGCGGTAGAAGCGGCCGTGGATGATAACAATGCACGCATTGCGGCTTTAGAGGCGACTATTGCCAGCTTGCAAAACACTATAAATTCACTAAGTTCTAGACTAACAATTGTAGAAAACAATACTGTTCTGGAATTGGATGGTTTATTACAATTTTCTATGTTTAAAGGGTATCCAACTGCGGAATTTACTGGAGTAAATTTACAAATAAACAATGGAATAGGCTCGACCACTTCTGGAAATGGGTTAGGTAATATAATAATTGGGTACAATGAAGCCAGTAACTTCGCACCCGAGTTTTGCTCCGATCCTCAGTACACTACCAGTGTTACTTGTATAGGAAACTTACAAATGTGGGGAAGAAATGTCTATCGTGGCTCACATAATTTAGTCTTAGGATCTTCTAATTCTTACGATGATTCTGCAGGTATAGTTGCAGGTATATATAATGTAATGAACAATGATTTAGCCAGTGTAATTGGAGGTGAGCGCAATATTTCTTCTGGTTATAAATCTATGGTATTGGGTGGCAGAGAGAATATTGCCTCAGGAATTAGTTCCACAATAAGCGCAGGTGTTAAAAACCAAGCAATTGGAATATACTCCGGCGTAATTGGTGGAGCCTTCAACCAATCAATTGGTCAGAGCTCTACAAGTGGCGGAAATAATAGTAGGGCACTTGGACTTCGGTCTACCGTAAGCGGTGGAAGCAATAGAACGGCATCTGGAGATTATGACTGGGTAGCAGGCAGTCTGTTTGAAGATAATTAAACAAGAGAAAGTTATGAAAAAATTAATACTTCTACTTATTTTAAGTACGCAATCCCATGCTGGTGATTTGATATTTAAGAGTGGCTTTGAACAAAGCACTCTTATCGGAGGCAATGCATCAGGTATCACTTCAACTGGCTTGACTCTTAACCTAAATGTCGGTTCATCCAATGAAGTGATTGCTTTGAATGCCAATGGTTCTTTTCTGTTCTTTATGGATGTAACTGCGGGACAATCTTATACAGTCAGTATTTTAACCTTGCCCAGTTCACCAGCCCAAAGTTGTACTTTGAGTAATGCAACAGGGACAGTGCCCACAAGTGGTGTCAACAATGTGACCGTAACTTGCGATGGTACTGATAACTGGAATCAAATGGACTGGAACAGCGGCAGCTGGAATTAGGAGACAATAATTATGAAAAAACTTATTTTAAGCTTGTTTTTGCTTTTCTCTTCCAGTAGTTTTCCTGCTGTTGTCATTTGGCCAGATACTACTGCACCGTGTAATGGCACATTGCAGGCTTGTATCAATGCCAGTAACGAAGGCGATACCGTCGAAATCCATACAAACAGCACCATTAATGAAGACATCTTGGTGGATGATGTTATTTCTGTTGTGGCAGGTATTGGTTACAGCCCTGTA
>JAJRQG010000145.1 GCA_024280395.1 Gammaproteobacteria bacterium
CAGGAGTACCTAAATGAATTTTGTTATCGGTTTAACCGAAGATATTGGGAACCACAAATTCCTAATAGGCTATTGACGCTATGTATAGCTAATAGCCGTGTCGGAGTTGTGGAACAGGAATTTAGTGCATAGCCATGTATTATTAATTAACATCCAAAATAGGAAAAACTATGAAAATTTTAAACAAAACTCTATTGTTAACTACAGCAACGTTGGCACTTGCTTTTACAGTTAACGCACATGATCCAAGCATGCATGCAAAAAAAGCGCCAGCCAAAGCAGATTGTTCTGGTTATCTAAAGATGGTCGAAAGTGGCACAAAGATGGATATGTCAGATCCAGTTATGATGGCTATGATGAAAAAATGCAAAAACAAGCAAGCTGAACATGATAATGCCGATGGACATCATGATGCTAAAAAAGGTGAAAGCAAATGCGGTGATAAGAATGACGGACATCATGATAAGAAAGCCGAAAGCAAATGTGGGGATATGAGTGATGGACATCATGATAAAAAGGCCGATAAAAAATGCGGAGACATGAAAAAAGGAGAGAGTAAATGTGGTGACAAAAAAGCAGTAGTCGAAAAAGTAAAAGGCAAAATGAAATGTGGTGGCGACATGAAAAATGCTGCAAAAAAAGTAGAAAAGAAAGTCGAAGAACATGGTAAACATGATCATTAATTCAAATTAAATAATTCCAACAGGAGTTCGTGTTTGTCGAACTCCTAGTTTTAACAATGAGGGCATAAAAATGAAAACAATTAAAATAATACTGGTACTTGCTGTACTGGGTTTGATAACAGGCAGTGCAGTTATTTATTCTGGCATCTTTTCCATTGGCGCCGATGTGCCGCACACAAAGTTGGTTTATTGGATATTGGAGCAAGCCAGAGAAAGATCCATTGTACGCGCTTCGTCCGACATACAAGTGCCTGATTTAAGCTCTGCAGACATGTTGTTATCAGGCGGTGCAGATTACAATGACATGTGTTCATCTTGTCATTTGAAACCAGGTCAAACCGAAAGCGATATGACTATTGGACTCTATCCAAAACCACCAAATCTATCCTTAGCTGATCATGAAGAGGAACACGGTGATGATGACGATGAAGCTACCGAAGCACAAAAAATGTTTTGGACTATTAAACATGGCATAAAAGCATCTGGCATGCCAGCATGGGGATTGACCCATGATGATGGTCGCATCTGGGCAATGGTGGCTTTTATTAAAAAAATGCCAGATTTAACCGAAGATCAATATCAAGTGATAACTGCAAGGGAATAGTGATTAATACAAGTGAATTACCAATTTTATTAGCGTAACAATTCTTAACAAAAGCGACCATGAGGTTTCAGCTATCAATGATATAATTATGTTTTCTTATATTGAGGGTGAGAGAGATGAAATCTGGATTGTTAGATAGGTTAGTTGCGATTGGAAATAAATCATCCGATACAAATATTGATAAACTTAATCAAAGTTTACTCATTTATATCGGTTTGGCACTAACATTTGGTGGCTTAATTTGGGGTGGCATTTGCTTGTATTTTGATTTGCCATTGCAAGCAAGCATTCCATTGGGTTATGGAGTGCTTACACTGGTAAATTTTATTATATTTGGCACTACAAAGGCTTATAAATTTGCCCGAACAGTACAAATATTGATTAGCGTTATGTTGCCCTTTCTGTTCCAATGGAGTTTGGGAGGATTTGTGCCCAGTGGCGCAGCGATGTTATGGGCGATGGTCGCACTGATCAGTATGATTACCATACAAAGTACTATGCATAATGTGTTTTGGTTGATGGTATATGTAGTATTAACTGTGATCAGTGGAATAATAAACAGTAAAATGGCTGCTTATGTCAGCTATGTCGATATTCCAGAATTCTTATCCACAATATTCTTTGTACTCAATATCTCTATCATTTCTTTGTGTGCAGTAGGTTTGAATATTTATTTTGTAAAGCGTCACGAAACATTACAAAAAGATTTAAAGTCTTCCGAAAAAAAGCTCACAGCAATAGTTGAATATATGGGCAAGGCCATTATCAATGTGGACAAAAATGGCAATATATTATTTACCAACAAAAAAACGAGTGATATTTTTGGCTATCAAGAACAAGAGTTAGAGGGTAGAAATATATGTGATATACTTTTAAGAAAAACCCAAGAACAAAAGAACACTATCATGCGAAAAGATGTGACATATATCCGAAATTTATTGCTCAACATAAATCAGCATTCTGGAAAATCAAAGAAACACAAAATATTTCCTTTGAACACCAGTTTTTCAACAATCCGCATTGAGGATGAAGAAACTTTTGTAGGAGTTATTAACGTTGCCTGAATTTGGATTTTCTGTAAGGTAGAATAAACATGAAAACAATTTCTTGCAATTAACCAAGTCACCTATTAGTATTAGAGCTATCTAAATTAGAAATTTCTAATATTAATGGGTGAAAACAAATGAGAACATTTACATTTTTAGGCCCCAATTCAGCGTCATTATCGGTGAACATGGACTCCTCAACTACCATGGCAAATGGGGTAATCGTGCCAACCTGGAACTTTGAAGACGCCAATGGCAATGGTTTCAATGAAGACAGGTTTGCACCAAGTCCAGTGATTGAATGTGTCGAAGGACAACAAGTCAATGTGACTTTAACATCTATGCGAGCCCACTCTATTCATTTTCATGGATTGGATGTTGATCAAGACAATGATGGTGTAGGAAGCACTTCTGGTTATGTAGCTCAGTCACCGACTGGTGGCAATTTAGGAAGAGTTGACGGATATACAAACCTTGGATCTCCCTTTACTTATACATTTGTTGCACCTCATGCAGGTACTTATATGTACCACTGTCATATTGATACAGTATTACACATCGAACAAGGCATGTATGGAACAGTTATTGTTCGTCCACCAAATGGCTCAATTAACGAAGCATGGACAGGTGGACCAACATTCGAAAGGGAGCATATCTGGCACTTACATACTTTCGATAGCACTTGGCACAGTGAAGATATAAGTAGTGCGACCACCAACCGGTACCGTCCTGACTATTTTATGTTAAATGGCAGCGATGGTGCTAATGCAATAACCGATACCACTTGTGCAATCGAAGCAGATGCTGGTACAAATGTTCTGGTTAGGGTTAATAATGTTGGTTATCAACCGGCATTGGTAGAACTGGGAGGAATAAGTTTTCAAATAATAGCCAGTGATGGCAGGCCTTTACCTTCAGCATTGAATGTAACGCAAATGTTGATAGCAGCTGGAGAGAGGTATGATATTTTATTTACCATACCTATTGGGTTTGATGGATTGGCGACTATTTCATATAAGGACATTCGCAACAGAAATACATTAGGAACAGTACAAACCAAAATCAAAGATACCAGCGATTTAATCTTTACCAATGGCTTTGAATAGGAGAACTACATGAAAAATAATATTAATAAAAATTCTGAATTTTCTGTAACTCGAAGAAACATATTAAAAGCAGGAGTTGCTAGCAGCGCACTTTTCTCACTTGCAGGGCTGACCGTTTTTTCTCCGAGAGCAAATGCGGCGACCGTCATTTATAATTTTGTAGCCGAAACTTATACAAAGACATTGGTTGATGGCAGCACCACTATCGATGCTTGGCGTTTTAGGGATACGGATGGAAATACTGGCCCTGGTGACTTGCTTGCCAGTATCATTGCCCAAGAAGGCGATACCATTATCATCAATTTAACCAATAATCTAGATACCGATATAAAATTTGATATTCCAGGTGTTTTAGAGGGTCAACCATCATTAAGCACTGGTAGCAGCACTACATTTAACTTCAATGCTCCAAGTGCTGGCAGTTATTTATTTAGAGAAAATATTGTTGAAGAATACTCTCAAGCACTGGGTTTAATGGGGCCAATGGTTATTATGCCAAATAATGGAACACAGTCTTTGTATGCAGGTGGTCCAACTTTCGATCAACAATATACTTTGCTAATCAATGATTTCGATGATCGCATGAATGCAGATGTAGCAAGTGGTGTAAGTTATAATTTAGATAATTTTGAACCCAATTATTATTTCGTCAATGGCTTGTCATATCCTGATACTTCAACAGATCCCGATACAAAAGTTTCGATGTTACTAGGCGAGGATGTTGCCATTCGTTTCATCAATGGTGGTTTGTTAACCCACTCTATGCATTTTCATGGATACCATGTAAGAGTTGTCAGTCGAAATCGCATTCCCGAAACTGATATTATTGACAAAGATACTGTAGTGATAAACCCCGGAGAATGTGTCGATATTATTTTGCCTGTTGTACAAGTCGGGAAATTTCCCCTACATACACATTATATCCCTGCTGTGACATTTAATGGTGCATATGTAAACCCTGTTGGAGGAGCTTTGTTGATTCTAGAGGCCAGTTAATTTCCAATATTTTACTGGCGAATATAAATGTTTTAAGCTAAACTTATAGCTGGTTAAGCGAACACGGTGATATTTTTCATTGTAAGTTTAATTGCATTTATCACAAATATAAGGGGGAACCACATGAAAAAAATTAAACTTTTAGCCGCTATGGCATCGTTTATCACACTGCCAGTATTGGCAGGTCATTTAACCATCGACAACCACACCAATACATCTCTTTCTGCTGTATGCGGCCACGATGGCAGCCAAGGTAAATCTTACCTCATCGAGCCTGGACACAATTCACAAATTGAAGTTCATGGTGATCATCATGGCAAAGCAAATTGTCAAGCTGTTGATCATCATGGAAATGTCATCGCATCAAGAACTTTTGACTTTCATCACGGTAACGAAACCTATAATTGGGAAGTCAACCAACACCATTAATGGTATTAAAAACACAATAAAATAAAAGGGGAAAGTAATGAAATCACTATTCATTGTAGTATTTATAATGAGCACTGGTGCCTGGGCAAATGATCCACACAACAACTCGGGATACAATAATCGTTCAATTGTAAGGTGTTCATCAATTAATAATCACAGACAAACTTGCAATGCCGATACAAGTGGTGGAGTTCAGTTGATTAAACAACTCTCTCGATCATCTTGCCACGATAATTGGGGTTATTCTAGAAATCAAATATGGGTTGATAACGGATGCAGAGCTAAGTTCCAACTTTACGTGGGTAATAATGGGAATCACAATAATTCAAGGTCAAATTCTCACAACAATGGTGGTAATGCCAACTCACATAATAATAACAATCGTTACAACAATAACACTCACAATAATAACAATAACTCACACGGCAATAATAACGCTCACAGCAATAATAGCAATGGACACAACAGTCAATCCTTTGGCAACAGAGTTGTTTGTGAATCGATAAATTCACGAAGAAATAGTTGTTCAATACCTCACGGTGTTAGCGTTTCATTATACAAGCAGTTGTCTCATTCATCGTGTGATCACAATTGGGGATACAATGACAGCCAAATATGGGTAACCAATGGTTGTAGAGCTGAATTTACCATTAACAATAGTCATTGATTAGGTAAGTTCCACTGTTTAAAAAAATCCTGAACTTGTCAAATTTCGGCATGTTCAGGGAAAATTCAGTTTGTTTCATTAAAATGGTTAACACTACAACCAAATAGGAAACGGACAATGAACACTTTAAACAAAACTGTTATATTATTTTTAGCGTTAGGGTTAAGCTCTGTATCTCTAGCAGCACCGCATGGAAGATATTCTAGTAATGCGCATGGCAACAACAACCATTCTTATTCAAACTACAACACCCATGGGAATTACAACAGGGGCCACGGCAATTATAATTCCTATAGAAACTACAACAATGCACATGTAAGCTACAACTATAATACTCACGGTAGCTACAATAGACACAGTAATTACAATAACTATAGTGGCGGTCACTCTGGAACTTATATCAATTATAACGCTTACTCAGGAATAAATTTGGGCTATAATTCTCATAGAGGCAATAGCTACAATATATCCATTCATTAAGTTCTTGCTCTTATGATGTCACATACACATGCCTTATTTTCGAATAACCATGGGTGATGTCCTGATTTCTTAAGTGTGTAAAGTTTCCAATTTTGCAATCGGTTAACTAATGTTTTGACCGCATCATATGGCGCAGAATCATCATTTACGGCATGTATACAGGAAACTTTTAATTCTGGACTCATCAGATGAATATTGCTCAATATGGTTTGGTTATATAAAACATTCCAAAGAGTTGTAATAGATGAAAAAACATTGTGTTTAACCAAATCATCCAGCACTTCTTTTGGTATGTTTTTAACGAAAAAAGGCAGTATTTTTCTGGCCAATCTTCTCGTTAACATACAGGTTAATGCAGCAACGCCCATATTGGTCATTAACCAACCACTAGGGGTTCTACGCATCCAATTATATGCGTTATTCTGACAATAGAAAAGAGGCAAACTGACAAGAAACAGGCGGGTGATTTGCTTTTGATGACGTTGAGCATAAGCAAGGGCAAGAGTTGCTCCTAGTGAGTGTCCCACTAATGCAAATGATTCGTATTTCAATAAAACACCCTCAATAGCAGATAGATGTTTTTCTAAAGTATAGTTTTGCCAAGGCTGTGATGAATCACCAAATCCTAATAAATCCAATCTTACTAGGTGATAATGTTCCTCTAATTTATCTATACCCGTATTCCAATATCGATGGGTTCCTCCCAAGCCATGTAGCATAACTAAAGTCGACAGTTCTTTATTTCCTGATTCAACAACATTTATCATAATATAAATTTATAAGGCAATATTCGAGTATTATCTAGATAAAAAAGGATGGGATTTACACCCCATCCTTTTTAAATGAATAAAATACTATACGTATATCAAATGCGTTAATAATCATTTATTTTTTACTAAACTTTGCTCTTATATAGGACAAGACATTACGCACATCTTGCTCATTTAGTTTAGAGTTTCCACCTTTGGCAGGCATTGCCATTGGTGAGCCTGGTGTCTGAAAACCTTCACTGATGTTTTTCACTAGTTCATCATCACTTTTAGAAAGTGGTGAATTTTTACTGGAAAAATTTGGGGCTCCAGGGACTGTTCCTGCACCATTTCCGCCATGACAGGCAATACAAGTTTGGGTATAAATTTGCTCACCAGTTAGACCAGTACCAACAGAATTTACAACTTTAGAAACTGATTTCTTTTGTACCGGAGTACTGTTGTTAGACTGTTGCAAAAATGTAATGATATCTCGAGTTTGTTGACCAGTTAAACCTGCTCTAACGCGCATATGAAACACGGTAGTAATCCATTGATCATCTGTTAAATCTTTTGGATCACGTAGGTTGTGACATCTGTTACAATTATTGGCCCATGTTTTTGCTCCTTTGGCAAAATCACCAGGCTCGGGATAAACCTCCGAATTAGCTGTTGTTACTATTAGCATCAACAATAAACTTGAAAAAGTTGCCAAGACATATTTACTTCTGTTTAAATTTTTCATGATGTTCTCCTTTAAAATCCATACGCTAATTGTAATAACAAACGATTTTCATCTGTTCTAAACCCAGATAAACCATCATTAATTTCATAAGTAGCTTTACCAATTACACTAGAAGTAAACTGATAATTAATACCTAATGCCCATTGTTCTTGCGAAACGGCAGCTGCTGGTGCGGTAAAATCAGTATACCGAATAGCAGGTTCCCACTTGCTGTTTGGAATCAAGTAAGATGCCTGCGTGAACCAAGAGCTCCAATTCGCACCTTCAGAGGCTGTTTCTCCCCTTGTTGCTTCACCAATTTTAGTTTTGACATATTCACCACGAAGTTGAAAATTATTCAACCTGTAGGCAAAATCAAAACCAATGACATTATAGTCACGGGCTTGTTCATCATGTAAATCTATCGTGTCTCCTTCTTCACTTTTGTAGTTTACCATATCTGCAAACGCATACTGTGCAGTATGACCACCTGCATCTTCAAGTTCCACTTCTGTGACGGAAGCTTTACCTGTTGCTGCTGAAAGGCCTATTTCAAGTCCATTCATTGGAATAAAGCCGAGTCTTCCACCAAATGTTTTGTTCTTATCTGAATCTCTTGCCAAACCTTCTGCAATAATGCCTTCAAGCTCAAAACCATCATGGCCTTGTTCAGCAATAAGCTCTGGTCCATTACTCACATAGAACGCATAATTAAGATTTTTCTCTGCCAATTCAAACCCACCTCGGAGTTGAAATCCCATTTCTGATGTTGGTGCGGCACCATCGTGCCCAAAACCAGGAGGAGCAGATACTTGTTTATTGATCCATGAAGGGTGTAAATTTTGCCTAAATTGACCAATTGGGCTTAAAAATCTACCTCCAACAAAAGTAACATAGTCATTTAAGAAGAGGTCAATGGTTATATACTCAAGTCCCATCTCTGTTTCGCCTTGTGCATCAATGGCCATTTCTAACTCGGCCTCTAACATGACCAAATCTTTGTACTGGTAATGAAAAATTGGGGTAAAATTTCCAATTGAGTAACTGTCATTAACTGATGAGTAGCCAATATCAGCATACCCTGACATGTGAATCAAGGTATTGGGGTTGCGCCATTCTCCTGCTGATGATACTTCTTTCTTAATATCTGCAATTTCTTGGTTTAGGTTATCGTTTTGAGCCACTTCTTTTTTCAGTTCTTCGACTTGTTGATTGCTCTTTTCTGATTGATTTTGGTACTCTTGAAGAACTAACTGCACTTGATTAAGTTGGTTTTGTAATGCTTCAACTTGTGCTTTTAGTTCATCATACTTTACATCTGCATTAGCAGATAGGGGTAACAGTGCGGCAATGATCAATGCCAGCTTTTTCTGTTTAAATACATTGTTATGTTTACGCATGATAATAGACTCCGATTTCATGGTTTAAGTTAAATACTTTTTACTAAAATAATTTCAAATTACAAATTGTAATTTGTTAAAAGCAATTAACTAATCGGCGGTCTAAAAGGAGGCAAGAAGTCTAAAAAGGGGATTGATTCATTGTAAATAAATAACAATGAATTTGGATTTGCTGACACGGGGTAAATAAAGGGTACAGTATTATCCACATAATTATGTATCGAGCAATCAGAACAAAATCCATCGCAACAGTCATCACACACAAAACTGCTTATAGGTTGTTCGGAAGACTCGTGACAGTTGACTTTTTCAATGGATACTTTTTCTTTTGAATGACAATCAGACAAATCAAGTCCACTAATAATCGGAGACATGAATATCAAAAGTACCAATAAATTGTTAATAACAACTTTCATGTTGTGTATTTTACCATTTACAAACCTTGATTTATTGACATATATCAATAAATCAAGAATAGTTGGTAATTGTTTTCAAACTCATCATAAGTTACCTTAAGGCTTCGATCAATGGATTTATAACAAGTAAATTTATTAGAGGCCATTCCATGAGTTATGTAGGTTCTCTATTATATTATTAAATAATGTTTGACTTGGAGTTAACTCCAGCTGTTATTATAGACCTAATTGAATACAACTAATCTTAATAAGTGAAATAATGCCCGAGAACACATCAACTTCAAAAGAAACCAGTCTAACTTGGTTGGCGTTATTTACCACCACAGGCACTTTGGTTTGTTGTGTCATTCCCATCATCTTAGTGACACTTGGCATGGGTGCAACGGTCGCATCAATGGTCAGTGCAATGCCATTTTTAATTACCTTGAGCCAACATAAAATAGTCGTATTTGCTGTTTCTGGCGTGTTATTGGCTTTATCTGCTTGGATGATGTATAGGCCGGGGCGTGCCTGTCCTATTGATTCAGAACTGGCAGAAATGTGCAATAAAACCCACAAATGGAACAAGCGTATTTATTGGTTGTCTGTTATTTTATGGTGTATTGGTTTTTTTGCGGCTTTTTTGGCACTGCCTTTACAAATGTGGTTCGATTCACTCTAACAAATAGGAAAAATTATGAAAGACCCAATTAATAAAACAACTGCCTCATTATTTTTAAGTTTGGTTCTATTGAGCTTGTCTGTCATGGCAGAACAACACATCTACAAGGGCAAGGTTGAAGGAATGGTTTGTGCTTTTTGTACCTATAACGTGGGCAAGAAAATTGCTGAGTTCGAAGGCGTAGATGCCGACAGTGTTAACCTTAACTTGAAATCAGGAGAAGTGGGTTTTGTTTCATCAGTTGCTGTTGAAAAATCAAAACTAGCCAAATTCTTTACAGAAACAGGCTTTAAGTTAGTATCCCTAGAGGAAGTTCAATCATCGCAACTCAGTGCATTAAAATTTAATACAGATGCCTTAATCAGTATCAGTTTTTCTGCCAACAAACTCTCTGAGTTTGAGGATATTCTGGATGCATTGGGTGAATTGGCAGCCTCTCAAACGACACAACTGGTTATTCAGGCTTCAAAAAAAATAGAAACTGATATTTTAAAACCCATCATCGCAGGCAAGCAACACGCCATTAAAGTAAAATTTGATGGTACAGATGAGGATAAGATATCAATCAAATTATTCACCGCAGTAACAGGAGATAACTCATGAAAAAAATATTACTCATTAATGTGCTACTCATTGGATTTTCAAGCATGGCTGCAGAAAACAACTATCAACTGCAAGTCAATGGCTTGGCCTGTCCCTTTTGTGAATACAATATTCAAAAAAAACTATCAAAAATTGAAGGCGTAAGCGATGTAACTGTTAATTTAAAAAAAGGATTGGTTAATGTAAAGATGCTTGAGGGGCAAAAGCTGCCAGAAACTCAGGTCAGACAAGAAATAACCGATGCAGGTTTTACGCTAAAAGGCATAAAAACCATTGATAATAAATAATGATGTTAAATAAATCCATATACATTTTTGTATTGGCTCTGCTTTTACCGACTATTAATGTTACTGCGGCACCCATTACTTTTAACACCGCTTTACCAGTTGCCAAAGGTGCATTTGTCAACCGTGAACAGTTTATTTTTAAACGTTTTCAGGATGATAAAAGTCCTTTACAACGGGATTTGTCTGTGAATGCTTTGGTTTCGGTTTTGGCTTATGGCATCCATTCAAAGTTGGCTGTTTTTGCCGCTGTTCCCTATGTGCAAAAAGACATTGACCTAAGCATGAACAGTAATCGTATTTCACGTTCATCACGGGGCATTGCTGACAGTAAATTTTTTGCGCGTTATACTTTTTTGCAAAAAGATAAACTGGGAGAAACCCTAAGACTGACTGGATTTGCAGGCGTCAAAGCACCCACAGGTGAAGATCGACAATCAGATACTTTTGGAATGCTGCCACAACCCTTACAATCTGGATCAGGATCATGGGATAATTTCTTGGGTTTTGTTCTCACCAAACAACAACTGGATTACCAAATGGATTTTCAACTCAGCTACAATAAAACGGGAACCGCCAACAAATTTAAAGCCGGCAACAGTTGGCAAGCCGATGCATCCTTGCAATACCGCTTGTCTCCTAAAAACATGGACAATTACAACAATCATTTTGTTTATGGCGTGCTAGAAGCGAATTACCGCAATCAAGAAAACAATAGTTTCGTGGGTGTAGATGATACCAACAGCGGTGGGAGTAGCCTTTTTCTATCACCAGGAATTCAGTATGTTACGCGAAAATTTATTTTAGAGGCCGCACTTCAGCTACCCATCTATCAAAACCTCAGTGGTTTCGCATTAAAAACAGATTATGTGTTTACCACCGGCTTTAGAGTTAATTTTTGATGAGCAACAAATTAACAATCGAATTAATCTCAACCTTTACCTGCAAACGCTGCCACAAAGCCCAGCAAAAAATTAAAAAGGTACTTTCTAAATTTGATTCTACTAGAATTGAATACAAAGAAGTCAATGTTTTAAAGCAATTAGATTATGCTGTTTCATTGGGCGTTCTGGCCACACCTGCTATTGCTGTAAACGGACAATTGCGTTTTCATTCGATTCCTTCAGAAAAGGAATTGTCATTAGAATTACAGAAGCTTTTAGAGGAGTAGAACAATGTACAAAATCGGAGAAGTTTGTCAACAGCTGACCATCAGTGCCGATACACTGCGTTATTATGAAAAAATCAAACTGCTGCCATCCATTTGTCGCAATGCATCAGGACTGCGCCAATACAGTGATTATGATATTTCTTTGATCAAATTTATCAAACGCGCACAACGCATGAAATTCAGTTTAATAGAAATTTCTCAATTGCTTGATTTTAGAAAATCACCTCAATCAGCACAGCCACAAGTACGACAAATGGCCAATGAAAAACTAGCAGAAACCGCTAATCACATTCAAGAATTAACCACTTTAAAAAATGAATTACAATTGTTGGTTAATCTCTGCACTGGAGATAAAGACCATTGCCCTATTCTTGACGGTTTTGAAAAAAAATAGGGTTAAATGAAGTTCTCTATTACCCCGCACAACAAGACAATTCTGATACATCTTTGGCAAAAGTTTGGGCACACAGTTTTAAGCCTTCAACCATAGTCAAGTATGGAAACAACTGTCCTGCCAAATCTGTTGTCGTCATTTTATTATAAATGGCTAACACAGCTGTTTGTATCATTTCACCTGCATCTGGAGCTAAAATTTGCACACCAATAATCTGCATAGTGTCTTGATAAGCTACTATTTTGATAAAACCATCGGTTTCAAAATTTGCCAATGATCTTGGCACGTTTTCTAAGTCTAATTGACGTGAAATAGTGGTCATGCCTTGTGTTTCGGCTTGTGCTTCGGTTAAACCAACTGTAGCGACTTGCGGATCGGTAAAAATCACTGCTGGCATGGTTGATAAATCCAATTGTGCTTGACCACCTGTCATATTAATGGCGGCACGGGTTCCTGCAGCAGCAGCGACATAAACAAATTGCGGCATGTTAGAACAATCTCCAACGGCATAAATATCTTCGAGGTTTGTTTCTAATTGTTCATTTACAATTACTGCGCCTTTGTTGTCTGTTGCTAAACCAATTGCCTTTAAGTTTAGATTTTCGGTGTTGGCATCGCGTCCTGCGGCAATCAATAACTTATCGACTTTCAATGCACCGTTATTTAACTCTATGTCGAATTTATTGTCTTGAAAACTAACCTTTTGCGCTTGGGTTTGGGTTAAAATGGTCATGCCTTGGGATTCTAAAATAGTTTGTAGGTTTTTCCCCAGTTCCGGTTCTTCACGGTATAACAGCGTGTGTCTTGCCAACAACGTCACTTGTGTGCCCAATCTTTGGTATGCTTGAGCCAACTCTAAAGCAATAACTGATGAACCGACAACAACCAAATCTTTGGGTAAATCTTCTTCAAACAAGGCTTCTGTTGATGTCCAATAAGGCACATTTTCAATGCCATCTATCGGTGGAATAAAAGCTTTTGAACCCGTCGCAATTAAAATTCTATCTGCATTAAGTTCTTCAACTGTGCCATTGTTTTTCTTGATATAAAGTGTGCGTTCATCTTTATTCTTTTCACCTTTAAAACTGGCGAATCCTTTGATCAAAGTTAAAGCTGGATTTTTCTGCAAAATACTTTCATATTTGGCCATCCGCAACTCATCCACTCTGGATTGCTGTTGTTGTGCCAATAATGCCCGATTAATTTCTGGTTCGTGGTTTGTGATACCTGGGAATGGATTGTTTCTTTGGTGTTGTGCCAAATGAGCAGCTCGTATCATGATTTTTGAAGGCACACAACCGACATTAACACAACAGCCTCCAATTACTTCAGCGGCTTCAATAATGGTCACTCTTGCACCTTCATCGGCAGCCTTAATACCTGCCGCAAAAGCGCCAGATCCACTGCCAATAATAGCAACATGTAGTTGCTTTGTTGATCGACAACAACTGTCTTGTTGAGGCTTTTCTTTTAATTTTTGTTTGCAACAATCTGACATTATGACTTCACCTCACATTCGCCATCTGCACATTTTTTATTGGCTGGCCAGAACATATCCCAAATTGAAAATACCAACATAATCGCAATACCAACATAAGTGACATAAGTGCTCCATGCGTATTTAAAAAACGGGTATAAAGACAATAAAACCAAAATAGGACCAACTAAACCCAATACAGTTCTGTGCCATTGTTTGTGACTAAAATAGCCCAGAATATTAGCAGCAATCACAATAACAGCAAATAATGGAAACCAGGTTGAAATTATGGTCCATTCCCATTGCGACAGAAACCCAAAACCCAAAGCAGCACCAATGCCAGCAATCGCAGGAAAACAAGCCGCACATGAAAAGGCAGAAAGTACTGTTCCAATCATTCCGGCTTTGTCAGAAATACGGGTTACAAAACTTAATTTACTCATAATTACTTACTCAAATCATTAATTGAGTAAGTATTATAAACTCCGTACCCAACAACAGAGTCAAGCTAGACAATGGTTATTTTTCTAAAAGTGTTTCAATCATAGAACAACCTTGAGACTTGTCCGTGTTTTGACAGGATTCAATCAGCTTTTCTAACTCAGTTTGCA
This sequence comes from Gammaproteobacteria bacterium, assembly GCA_024280395.1. Lineage (GTDB taxonomy): Bacteria > Pseudomonadota > Gammaproteobacteria > Xanthomonadales > Marinicellaceae > NORP309. The sequence continues at coordinate 14,502 of JAJRQG010000145.1, forward strand.
TAGAAGTTAAATCATCAATGTGTTTGATAATTTTCTCTCGCTTAACTTGAGCCATTGACATCACGTCGTTGCAGTTTCCAGAGCCCAAGTCCAATAATTCCTTTATCTCACTCAACTGAAAACCCAACTGTTGTGCACGTTTGATAAACACGATGGTATCAATCAAAGACTTAGAATATTGTCTATAACCCGATGCTGGTTTTGGTGGTTCATCAATTAAACCAATGCACTGATAATAACGAATAGTTTCTACATTCACATTTGTGGCTTGGGCTAATTTACCAATGGTTAGAGTTTTCATGAAAATCATACCTTCTTTATTACAACTGTACTGTTACATGAGATTTTATACTAATTTTTTATTTTTATGGTTACTAATGCGCCCAATATTATAAATATCAATGCCAAGAAAGAACCCAATGCCAGGGTTGATATACCTGTTAAACCATGGCCAATTGTACAGCCCATGGCTAAAACACTGCCGATACCGACCAATATTGCGCCAACAATATTTGTCGCTGTATCCTTAACCGAGGAGAATCCGGAAAGCTTAAATTCTTTTCTAATGATACTGCTTAAAAAAGCACCTATAGGCAATCCAACAACTGCCACTACTCCAAATGTAATAACACTCATCCCTTCTCGATACCACAAAACATAAATCGTATCGGCCATGGGAGAAGCGAAACTAAAGGATTGTGTAGCCAAACCACGCACAGGTTCATCCATGAACTCAGATTCCTCTATTAACAATTGACCGAAATCACTGCCAGTTATATAAAAACCAATGGCAATGATCAAACCAATCCCAATAGCACTTAAAATATATCTCTTTTGCCTAAAGATTCTATTTCTTAAAGACCATACAGCAACCATTAAAAGCAATACAGCAGCTATTAGTACTCTGGTCAATTTGGTTTGTTGAGCTTGAACCAATAACGAAGCAATGTCTTGTGAACCTGCTTGCTGAAATTCGACGGTTAAGGGCTTGACTATAGGCAAAAATATATCAGAATAAACTGACAAATTAATCATCGCATAAGCACTGAATGACATGACTGCAACAACAATTAAAGCTTGCAAACTGCCTTGCCCAACTTTAATTAAATTTCTCATCCCACACCCTGAGGATAATACCATGCCCACACCAAAAATCAAACCACCTAGGATATACCGTCCATAGGCAAACTGCACCGAACGGTAAGGTGGTTTGGTCGTGCTTAAATCTATCCATTGGTTGTATTCGATTAGAGAGGATGCCAACAATGCAACGGTCATGGCAACAAAATAAGCCATCAAGCGGTGGCTACTTTGTTTTTTAAAGTAGGCCCTCAAACCACCCAGCAAACAAAACTGTCCGATTTGTGCAAACGCGCCAAAGGCAACAGAAGCGATCAAGACCACTATTAAATACTGATGAAATATTTGCATAATTAATTAACTCTTTTTATGAATATACTTTTTAGGCAATATAATTTGAACCCATAAACCAGAAACAAACATGGCAATGGCAACAAACCAAAATGGAGCAATGAGGTTTTGTGACATTTGCGCCATTAAGCCCATTATTAAAGCCCCTATGGCATAACCGAAATCGCGCCAAAATCTATACACACCAATTAAACTGGCTCTGTATTTAACTGGGGCAAAGTCACCAACTGAAGCACCTAAATTGGGATAAACCATGGCCATACCAAAACCAATAAATGCCATTTCTAAGCTCCACAAGCTGACACTATCAGTCATGGGTATCAAAGCCACGCCTAAACCACAAAACCACATGCCAAAAACAATCAAACCTTTGCGCCCAATTTTATCGGATAACGGGCCTGTAATCAGTTGTGATGCTCCCCAAACTACCCCGTAGATTGCTATAATAGCACCAGCGTTGACCAAACTTAAGCCTTTAGAAATAAAAAACACAGGTAAAAATATCCACACAATCGCATCGGTAAATTTTTCAACCAAACCCGCTTGATTTAAGGCGATTAATGGTTTGCTTTGTAATGTACCGAATTTGAATAAATCCATTAAGGATTTTTCATCAGTATGTTCTTGATTGGAATTTTCTTTTAAGTCCAATTGGTGGTGTAAATCAGCCCAAGGATTGGTTTCTTTGACCAAAAACATGGCCATGACTAATCCCAATACAATGACGATAGAACTAAAATACAATAAACCACTTCTGCTGCCAAACCATGTCACAAAATAGGCTGCGACTAGTCCTGCTACACCAACTGCTGCATAACCTGAAAATTCATTTAATCCATTCACCAATCCCTTTTGTGAACTTTGTGCCATGTCCAATTTACTGTTTAATGCCATCGACCAGCACAAACCTTGATTCAACCCCAGAAAAATAGTCGCCACTATAACCCAATTCCAACTGGGTGCATAATATAAGATAAAGGGTATCGGTAAGGCCATAACCCAACCCCAAATCAAGATGTTTTTGCGACCATGTTTTTCACTTAATTTACCAGCCAATAAATTCATGATGGCTTTCACTAAACCAAAAACGATGACAAAAGAGCCCAAAATAAAAAATGAACCTTTTTTTAAGCCAAATTCACTTTCAGCCAATCCGGGTATCACCACCCGTGTCATTCCAATGGTTAAACCCACCAAAAATACTTGTATTAATTGTAGGCCAAACTGATAGGAGTTTATCTTTATGCCATGTGCTATTGACAGGGCATTATTGTTTTTAGTTGTTTGCACGTTTTTACTCAATTTCAAAAAATTATTTGCATAGTAACAAAATTTAATATAATATTCAATCATTCAATTGAATGATAATTTAAAAGAGGTCGGATATGTTTTTAGAACAAAGAATAAACCCAAATGAACCTTCTTCACTATCCTACTTTATGGGATGTGTAGGACAAGGTAAAAGTATAGCGGTTGATGTGCATCTTGACGATATTCAATGGTATATTAACCAGGCAAAAGAGAAAGGGGTTGAAATTAATTACATTATAGATACACACATCCATGCTGATCATTATTCTGGTGCCAGAAAGTTAGCTAAATTAACGGGAGCACAATATCTTTTACACAAATCTTCAACTGCTGATTTTAAATTCACTCCTCTTCACGATAAGCAAATCATTAATGCAGGAAATGTGGGCATCGAAGTACTGCACACCCCAGGTCATACCATGGACTCTATTTGTTTATTGGTAACAGACAATTCAAGAGTTGCCGAACCTTGGTTCCTTTTGTCTCAACATACACTATTTGTTGGCAGTGTTGGTCGCCCTGATTTAAAAGGAGAAGAAGAAAAGATGGCAGGCCTGTTGTATGATTCCATTCACCATAAGCTATTAACACTGCCTGACCACATAGAAATTCTTCCCGGAGCCAAAGCAGGCAGTGTTTGTGGAGCAGGGATTTCTGCTAAACCTTTTTCTACTATTGGTTTTGAAAAAAAAAATAACCCTACTCTTAGACTTTCTAAACCAGATTTCATTGAAGAAGTTTTGAGTACTTTGCCTCCTTACCCTGAAAACATGTACAATATCATTCAAGCAAATAGTAAATTTTAAAGAAAATATCATGTCAGAAATAAAAAAACAGTTGTTCGAACAACTGGCCCTAATTGCTCATACATTGGGTTCACCTCAAAGAGTTGAGATGTTAGACTATTTAGCTCAAGCCGAACGCAGTGTCGATGAGTTGAGTCAATTGTGTGATTTAAGCATCGCGAATACTTCCAGACACTTGCAAATACTTAAACAACATGGATTGGTCAGTATGCGTAAACAGGGAAAGAGTCGATTGTACACGATTTCAGGTGATGACGTTGTGCAGTTGCTAACCAGTTTGCGACAAACATCGGAGCATCATTTGGCCCAAGTTAATTTACTTAAATCCAAACTGACCGACAAGAGTCAAGATGAAACGATCTCCAGCCAACAGCTATTGAGTCATTTAAATAACAATGATTATATAATTTATGATGTAAGACCAAAAAAAGAATTTCAACAAGGCCATATTGTAGGAGCCATAAATATTCAACCTGAAGAAATTACAGAAAAAACCGCAAACCTCTCAACAGACAAAACTATCGTTGCCTATTGTCGTGGCCCATATTGTGTGTATTCCTATGAAATGCTCCATTCATTAAAAGACCAAGGCATCAAAGCCTTGCGCTTAGAAGAGGGCTTCCCGGAATGGAAAGCCGCTGGGCTGCCTTTTACTTGATGAGTTTCTGACCCTCAATATAAACAAATACCTTTTAAAAATGTAGATTATTAATACCAGTTAGTTTAGTATTCGGTTCATAAATTAATGATTCAATTACAATGACTAATCCAAAATCTAATTTGCTAAATTTTTTGAATTCTCACTATTCTTTAACTGGGGAACTTATCAACCTACCTAGTTATATTGACATTAATTATCTACTTAAAGCTGATAATGGTAACAAATATGTCATAAAATTGGCCTCGGCTCAAACTTGTATTGATGAAATAAAATTAGAGAATGCTGCAATGTTACACTTGCAAAAACATTCCATGACAATTGCAACGCCAAATTTAATACTATGTAAAAATAATAAAGCAATACTCGATTATCAAATACCTGAAGAAAAAGCAATGAGAAAGCTTAGGGTGGTGAGTTTTTTAGAAGGAAAGTTATACAGTCATTCAGATTATAAAGATGCAAATTTACAATACTCTTTAGGTGCTTTGGTTGCACAGATGGTTGAGGCATTGAAAGATTTTGATCACGCTGCAGCAAAAAGGGAATTATCTTGGGACATTGCTCAACTTTTAAAACTAGAGAAACATCTGTGTTATTTTGATAACGAGCAACACCAAATATTATTGCAAGCATTTATCGAATTTAAAGAAGTTAGTTATCCACAGTTAATTCTTTTGCCCAAGCAAATCATCCATAACGATGCCAATGATAACAATTTAATTGTTAAAGAAAATAACAATAAAATATATTGCTCTGGAATATTTGATTTCGGAGATTTGGTTTATACACAACGCATTTGTGAACTCGCCATTGCCATGACTTATGCGCTTTTTAATTGCAATAATATCTTACAAACATCAAAAATTATTGTTAAAGGATACCGCAGTGCAACCAATTTACAAGACGATGAAAGTAAGATTCTGTATTATTTAATTAAGGCAAGATTACTACAAAGCTTATTAAATTCCGGCAAATCACAGGCAAATGATCCTGACAATTCATATTTACTAATTTCTGCAAAACCTGCTTGGGAATTGTTAAACAAACTGAATAAAATTGAACCCGATTTATTTTACCAAAACATTAAAACTAAATAAACCTATGAAAACTCATCCGAAAAGAAGCAATGAAGAGATTGTTTCGATAAGAAACAACAACATCAACCCCTGCTTAAGTGTTGCCTATAAAAATACTCTAAAAATTGTAAAGGGAAGGGGCGTTTGGCTTTATGATGATGAGGGCAATAAATACTTAGACATGGTCAACAATGTCAGTCACCTGGGACATTGTCACCCGAAAATTACCCAAGTTGCCTGTGAACAAATGCAACAACTCAATACCAATAGTCGGTATTTACATGACAATTTGGCTGAATATAGCTTGCAGTTATTAAAGACATTTCCCAAAGAGTTATCGGTGGTGTTTTTGTGCTGTACTGGCTCAGAAGCCAATGAGTTGGCTTTGCGTTTGGCACGCGCAAAATCAGGCGGTGATCAGATTATTACCGTTGATGGTGCTTATCATGGTAACACACAAACTTTGATTGATATCAGCCCCTATAAGCACAACGCAAAAGGTGGTCAAGGCGCTCCAGATTATGTGCAAACTATTACCATGCCTGATATTTATCGAGGAGCCATTCAACAATCCGAAAATGCGGGTGAAAATTATGCGCAATACATTGATGCTGCGATACAAGCCATTAAGGATAAAAATAAACAATTGTCAGCATTTATTTGCGAATCATTATTGGGTTGTGGAGGTCAAATGCCTTTACCTGCTGAATATTTAAAAAATATTTATGCTAAAGTTCGTGCAGCTGGAGGGGTTTGTATCGCAGATGAAGTTCAAGTAGGTTTTGGTCGTTGTGGCACACATATGTGGAGTTTTGAGCAGCAAGGGGTAGTACCAGATATTGTAACCTTAGGCAAACCCATAGGAAATGGGCATCCAATGTCAGCGGTCATTACCACCCGAGAAATTGCAGACTCATTTAATACTGGAATGGAATATTTTAATACCTTTAGTGCAAATCCAGTCTCTTGTGCCATTGGATTGGCCGTACTTGAAGTCATTAAAGATGAAGGCTTACAAGCCAATGCCTTGAAAATCGGTAACCATATACTTTCTGGTCTAAAGGATATTCAAAAACATTGTTCATTCATAGGAGATGTACGCGGCACAGGGCTTTATATCGGAGCCGAGTTTGTTAAAGACCGTGATTCCAAAACACCTGCACCAATCGAATTAAACAAGGTGGTTGAATTATTGCGAGATAAAAACATTCTTGTCAGTACCGAAGGGCCCGATCACAATGTACTCAAAATCAAACCGCCCATGGTGATTAATCAAGAACAGGCTGATTTATTCTTGGATAGTTTGAAAACTTCGTTAAAAGAGTTGGATTATTGGCTTTAATCTTTCTCTTTTGATCACCTTTTTTCAGTTCTAATAGCATAGCCAAAAGGATCATCAATAGTGTGAGATGGCTGGGTAAACCATTTTGGGCCAGATTCTGTCATGTAAAAATGGTCTTCTAGGCGTATGCCAAATTCGTCAGGGATACACAACATGGGTTCATTGCTGAAACACATGCCTGCTGCTAGTTTTGTCGTGTTGTTGGCAACCAAGTAAGGCCATTCATGAATATCCAAACCAATGCCGTGGCCAGTTCTGTGTGGTAATCCAGGCAATTCATATTCTGGGCCAAATCCTTGAGAAACTAAATAATCCCGTGCTGCCTTATCAACACTGGCGCAGGTTCTACCAATTTGTGCTGCCTCAAAAGCACTGGATTGGCTGTCTTTTTCAACTTGCCAGACTTGCCTTTGTCGTTCATTTGGTTCGCCAAATACATAAGAACGGGTAATATCCGAGATGTAACCATCAATTTGACACCCTGTATCAATTAAAACCATGTCGTTTAACTCTAACGATTTGGGTTGTTTGACCCCATGAGGAAAGGCGCTGTCTTTCCCAAACAAGACAATACAAAAATATGAACCACTCTGAGCACCCATTTTAATGTGGGCTTTGTGTATAAAATCTTCGACTTGTTTGGTGGTAATTCCTTCGTGTAATATTTTGGCAACACTTTTGTGAACCATTAAGGTGATGTCTTTAACCCTTTGCATGAGTGCAATTTCGTTGGCTGATTTAATCATCCTACAACCGGCAGTAATTGGCTGTGCATTACCATACTGATACTGTGGATTTGATATGTTTATACCATTGGTTATAAAAAATGCAGAGGATTCATCTATGGCAATTCTGCCTTGACTGATGCCAAGTTGTGTCAATATTTTGCCAAATAATTCATAAGGATTTTCATGTTCTTGCCAACCATGATTGTTGCCTTTTATTATTTTAAACCCATCCAAAGTGCCCAGTTCAAATACAGGGGCAATATATTGTATCTCTCCTTTTGCAGGTAAAATGGCTCCCACCATGCGTTCACTCGCATACCATTTTGTGCCCGTGAAATAATGCAAATTTGTTCCAGCGTTTAAATACATGGAAGCAATGGATTGTTTTTTCATTAATCTCTGGGCTTTATTAATTCTTTGTTTGTATTCTTGACTTGCTATTTTTTGACAATTATTTGCCATGGGTTTTAATGAATTGAGCTCTTTTTGGAAAGTACTGCCACCGACACCTAAAGTCATTGAATTCACCTATCAGATTAATTTGGCTCAATTATAGTATATTGTATACAATAATCATCTATTTAATGTAAAAATACAATTACAAAAAGTTATCAGCATCGAAACCCTGTCAAATAATGAGGCAAAAAATGAAAAATGCATTAAATAAATTAAAATTAAATATCAAACTATCTGGCAATCAAGCCTTTATTATTTTCAATCCAGTTAATATAACTTACTTATCTGGATTTACTGGACATGCTGCTACTTTATTAATCACAGCTGAAAGCAATTTCTTGATTACTGACTATCGGTATTTTGAACAAGCACAATCACAAGCTTTTGAGATTGATGTAATTTGTCGCGACCGCGCCAATCAAAATTTAGGCTATTTGGTCAATAAATTGTTGGTTGAAAACGCTGTAAATGGATTGTATTTTGAAGCTGACCACATCAGCTTTTCTCAATGGCAAGGGTTGTTGCAAGAAATGAGTGTTGATGATGTTCAACCATTAAGTCGGGCCATAGAGGATTTAAGGTATTTCAAATCAGAAGATGAAATTAATCACATTCAAAAAGCCGCATCGATTGCCGATCAAGCATTAGAGAATATGTTGCCATTGGTCAAAGCCAATGTAACCGAACGTGATTTGGCCACTGAGTTAGAATACCAAATGAGTTTGTTGGGGTCAGAAGAAATGTCCTTTGCAACCATTCTGGTATTTGCCGAAAGAAGCGCTCTTCCGCATGGCATACCAGGCAATAGAAAACTCAAGAATGGAGATTTAATCTTGATTGACTTCGGCGCAGTTCATCAAGGCTATCATTCAGATATGACTCGTACATATGTGTATGGGAAGGCCAATGAACAACAAAAAGAAATACATAAATTGGTATCAATTGCACAACAAGCTGCCATTGATGCAATAGAAGTTGGGGTCACGGGTGAATTTTTATTCAGACAATCAGAAGAAGTCTTACTTGCTAGTCCTTATGCTAAATATCGAGGTGAAGGTTTAGGCCATGGTCTCGGATTGGACTTACATGAATTTCCGTTTATGGGAAAAGGTTGTGACTTAAAAATTGAACCAGGCTGTGTTATTACCATTGAACCGGGTATTTATATCCCGGGCTGGGGCGGAGTGAGAATCGAAGATGATATTACTGTTAGCAAAGATGGTATTAAAATCCTTAATAAAGCTCCAAGGGAATTGTTGGAATTATAAGTAACCAATCTAAAACCTTTGGATTGAATAAGGAGAAAGTTCAAATTGAGTTTCTCGACCATTAATTAAATCCACCATCAATTCAGCACTAATAGCCGCTTGAGTCAATCCCATATGTTGGTGGCCAAAGCAAAAGAATAGGTTTTCATTGTTCTGGCATCGATCTATCACGGGTAAAGAGTCAGGAAATGATGGACGAAATCCCATCCATTTCTGACAATCTTGTCTGTCTACATTTTTTAATGGTTTAAGAAAGTGTAGGGCGTGATCTAATAGCATCTCTGCACGCCTCCAATTGGGTTGGTTTTCTAAGCCCGCAAATTCTACTGTGCCCGCCAGACGTGTGCCTTCGGACATGGGTGTTATGATGAACTTTCTTTGTGCAAATGCTACTGGACGGTTTAATAAATTGCTTTGATTGACCATCAAATGATAACCACGTTCTGTATCCAATGGTGTTTTGATTGACAATTTATCCAGCAACTTCTGACTAAAAGCACCTGCTGCAATGAGTAAATATTCTGTTTTAATGGTTTTACTTTGGGTCAATAAATCTATACTTTTATCTGAGTTGCTGTGCAAATCTATGATTTCATGTTTTTCAAATATACCACCAATTGATATAAAATGGTTGAATAACCCCAAAGCCAATTTATAGGGATCTGTAGTGTGTGATATTTCAGGAAAGTACAAAGCCGCTTCGCAATTTTTTAACAGTGGTTCCATTTCGTTGATTTCATGACCATTGAGTAACTGGGTTTTAATGTCATAGGGTTCTAAAGTTTTAGTTTCTTTTTGGGCTAATCTATTAGCATTTGCTCCTTCAAATGCCAGTAAGTAACCTTTGTTTTTGACTAAATTTTCTAATTTGGCCATTTTTAATAATGGCTCATAGGCTGCCATGGCAGCTTCATTCAGGTTTCTTAAAGCTTGAGTTCCTTTTTGAAATGTTTGATCTCTAGTTGCCAATAGAAAACGAATCATCCACGGTGCTATTTTATAAATATAGTTACTCTTAATGGTTAAAGGCCCTTTGGGATTTAATAATATTTTAGGTAACTGTTTAAGTATTTCTTTATTGGCCAATGGAAAAATTTGTTCAGTTGCAAAATGTCCAGCATTGCCACTGGTACAACCTGATGCGGGCTCATTTTTATCTATTAGTAACACTTTGTAGCCTTCTGATTGCAGTTTTAAAGCACAACAAATACCAATAATTCCACTTCCAATGACGGTTATTGCCTTTTTTCTCATTAATTTGACCATTTTTATTATTTGTATATTGTATACAATATATTATTAGTATTATAATCAACCCCTTAACTAATTCAATAATTAAACAGAAATTATGAAAAATATAAACTCAAATACAAACTGGACAGGCGTATTTCCTGCGGTAACAACACAATACAATGAAGACTATTCTGTGAATATTCCAGCCACTCAGAAAATGTTGGATGAGCTGATTAATGATGGCATACATGGAATCATTGCACTGGGAACGGTGGGTGAAAACTATTCCTTATCGGCTGAAGAAAAAAGAGATGTATTGGCTGCCTCAAAAGAAGTGATTGCAGGACGTGTTCCGTTGCTTAGTGGCGTGGCTGAAAATACCACTGAGCTTGCCTGTGAATATGCCAGAGACTGTGAAAAAATTGGCATCGATGGATTGATGGTTTTACCTGGGTTGATTTATAAATCTAATGAGAGAGAAACCATTAATCACTTTCAAAAAATTGCCCGCAGCACGCAGTTGCCCAATATGATTTATAACAATCCTGTCTCTTATGGTGTTGATACCAACATAGAAATGATGAAAGTATTAGCAAATGAAGAAAATATTGTTTCTATTAAAGAGTCTACGACTTCAACATTTAGAATCACAGATTTATTTAATGAGTTTGGCGAAGACAGATTTCAAATATTCTGTGGTGTAGATAACATAGCGTATGAAAGTTTATTACTTGGTGCACACGGTTGGATATCAGGTTTAACCAATGTTTTTCCTAAAGAATCAGTAGACATTTATAATTTAATACAACAAGGCGAAAATCAAAAAGCTTTAGAAATTTATCGATGGCTTACTCCATTGTTGCATTTAGATACCATCCCAACATTGGTACAATGTATAAAGTTAGCTGAACAAGAAGTAGGAAGAGGCCATGAAAGAATCCGTGCTCCACGTTTGACCTTGATAGGAGAAGAACGGGCTTTGGTTTTACGCTTAATTAAACAAGCCTTAGCAAATAGACCTGCCTTGTGATTAAAGGCATATTTTCCTGTATAGACGCACATACTTGTGGAAATCCTGTACGGGTTGTAACCAGTTGTGCACCCAATTTACAGGGTTCTACAATGAGTGAAAAACGTCAAGATTTTTTAAACAATCATGATTGGATCAGAAAAGGATTAATGTTTGAACCCAGAGGTCACGACATTATGTCTGGCTCCTTTATCTATCCACCTATCAGTGATGATGCCGATGCTTCAATTTTATTTATTGAAACCAGTGGTTGTTTGCCCATGTGTGGTCATGGAACCATTGGTACGGTCACGGTTGCGATTGAAAGCGGATTGATTAAACCAAAAAATTCTGGTCAATTGATATTAGATGTACCAGCAGGAAAGTTAAGAGTAGAATATCAACAACATAATGATAAGGTTATTGCGGTTAAAATATTTAATGTGCCTTGTTATCTGGCATACATCGATGTTGAAATTGATTGTCCTGATTTAGGTAAATTAAAAATTGATATAGCCTATGGAGGTAATTATTATGCCATTGTTGACCCACAAGAAAATTATCTAGGTTTGGAAAACTTTAGTACCAGTGATATTTTGAAATATTCACCGATTATTAGAGATTTATTGAATAAATGTGTTCAGCCTGTTCATCCAGAAGACTCTAGCGTGAATGGTGTTTCACATCTACTATGGACTGGTAAGCCTAAACAGCCAGATTCAACAGCAGCCAATGCAGTTTTTTATGGCGATAAAGCCATAGATCGCTCACCTTGTGGAACTGGAACTAGTGCCAGAATGGCTCAATGGCATGCCAAAGGTTTGTTAAAAAAAGGGCAAAAATTTATTCATGAAAGCATCATAGGCAGCCAATTTATTGGGCACATTGAGCAAGAAACAAACGTAGGGGATTTTCCGGCAATCATCCCAAGCATTCAAGGTTGGGCCAAAATATTTGGTCACAATACCATAATAATAGACGATGATGATCCATTTGCATATGGCTTCACCGTTTAACACTATCATTTAGGAATAATTATGTCATTATCAGGTTTACACTATATTGGTTCAGATCAAATTGAATCAAGCATTAAATCATCACAAAATACATTCAATGCCATTAACCCAATAACGGGCGAAACTTTAGAGCCAAAATTTGTTGAGGGCACAGATTTACATGCACAATTCGCGGCTAAACTGGCTTCTAAAGCATTTAAGGTGTTTAGCCAAACCAGTTCAACAGAACGTGCAGGTTTTTTAGAAGCCATTGCCGAAGAAATAATGAATTTAGGTGACGAACTCATCACCAGAGCGCAGCTTGAAACAGCTTTACCCAAAGCTCGGTTAGAAGGTGAGCGAGGCAGAACCTGTAATCAATTGAGGTTATTTGCAGAAGTCCTTAGAGAAGGATCGTGGGTTAATGCCATTATTGATACAGCAGATGAAAATAGAGCGCCAGTTCCGAAACCCGATACTAGATCCATGAATATTGCTATTGGCCCAGTAGTTGTATTTGGATCCAGTAATTTCCCATTGGCCTTTTCGGTAGCAGGTGGAGATACGGCTTCTGCCTTAGCTGCAGGTTGCCCGGTTATTGTTAAAGCACATCCGGCACATCCAGGGACTTCAGAGTTAGTCGCTGGTGCGATATTAAAAGCGATAGAAAAATGTGATTTCCCCAATGGCATATTTTCTTTGCTTCAAGGAAGTACACATTCAATAGGAGAGAGTTTAGTGAAACAATCGCAGATAAAAGCTGTTGGATTTACAGGATCTCACAAAGCCGGAAGAGCTTTATTTGATATAGCTACCTCTCGTCCTCAACCCATTCCATTTTATGGTGAATTAGGCAGTATTAATCCAGTGTTCTTATTAGATAGAGATAATGATTTCGATTTTTCAAAATTTGCAGCTGGCTATGTAGAATCTTTAACCTTAGGAGTAGGGCAATTTTGCACCAACCCCGGCTTGTTAATCATGAAACAAACAGATCATTTAAATTCAGACCTTGGACTAATTAAAAAACAAATTCAAGATTCTAAATCAGGTGTTATGTTGACTAAAAGTATGCAAACTTCATTAGAAAATGGGATAAACATACTGCAACAACAAAATGGTGTAAGATTACTAGAAAACAATAACATAAGTGATGCTTTTAGCGGAACTAACAACAGTGTATTTATTGTTTCAGCATTAGAATTTATAAAAAATCCAATCTTACAAGAAGAGTTATTTGGACCTGTTAGTTTAATTGTAATTTGTGCAAGCCAACAGCAAGTATTACTAGTAGCATCTGTGCTTCAAGGACAATTAACAGCAACAATACACACTCAGATGGATGATATAGAATTTGTACAAATTTTGTCAGAGCAGCTTAAAAATATTGCTGGAAGAGTGCTATTCAACAGTTACCCTACAGGTGTTGAAGTATGTCGGTCTATGGTACATGGAGGAACTTATCCTGCAACAACAGATTCGCGTTCTACCTCGGTTGGTACTCAGGCAATATATCGTTTTACAAGACCCATTTGTTTTCAAGATACACCACAGGAAATTCTTCCAAACGCATTAAAAAATGGTAATCCATTAAACATATATCGTATGATAGATGCACAGTTCACAAATAAATAATGATACATTGCAAAAAATACACTACAAAACTAGAACAGAACATGTTTTAGACCTGATAAAAGAAGACATCTTGTCTGGCGTATTAAAGAGTGGAGAACCTTTGCGCCAGAGTTTTTTGGCTGACAAATATCAAATCAGTCGCATCCCTATTAGAGAAGCCCTGTTGCAATTGGAAGCACAAGGATTGGTGAGGGTTGAAGCCCACAAAGGCGCAATTGTCACAGAAATTTCTATTCAAGAAATTGACGAATTATTCAATCTAAGGGCGATCTTAGAACCCTATATTTTAGAATTTGCTATTCCAGAAATGGATAATAGTTGCTTTCAAGACTGTGAAACTATTTTAGATAAATTAGAAGATTCATTAAAAGATAAGACTCAAGTGAATCAATGGAGCGACTACAATTTTGAGTTCCACAATCGTTTATATTTAAACGCAAATTTGCCCCATTCTTTAGATTTGGTGAATACATTAAATACCCGTTGTGATCGATACATTCGCATGCAGCTATTGTACACAGATGGCATTGATAAAGCCGAAGCAGAGCACAGGGAGTTATTGAAATTATGTCAATCCAAAAACACAAAGAAAGCATCGACTTTTCTTTCTCAGCACATACTCGCAGCCAGTAGTGCGATTAAAGAATTTTTAAATTCACAGCAATAATGGGCATTGTGGTTTCGGGATTTGGGTATTAAGAATTGAGCTTGCTCTGTTTAAATAATAAAAACACAGAAACAACCACAACAAATAGCTGTGACATTAACCCTTCCCAAGTAGAATAAATCCCCAACCAGTCAAAAGAAATATTAATCGGAAAGGCTGTTGCACTCATCACTGCTGCTTCTTGTAATGCTGCTATGGCTTTTCCTGCGAGGATAAATGCCAAAATCAACAACAAATAGGAGGTGGTGGAAAAGAATTTACCCAAAGGCATTTTTACCGAATACTTAATCACCAACCAAGCAACCAATGCCAAGATAAAGATACCAAATAAGAAACCCGACAACAATGAAAATTGTTGTGAGACCTGAGTTTGCAATATTAAAGACTGGTAAAACAAAACCGTTTCAAAGACCTCTCTATAAACTGTTATAAATGCCAGTCCAGCAATTCCCCACAACGAACCTGCTTTGAGTTTTTTGTTGATGTTGTCTTTGATGTAGGCTTGCCATTGATCGGCATTGGATTTACTGTGCATCCAAAAGCCCACAAACAATAAAATAATGGCGGCCAACAGAGCAGCGACTCCTTCCATGATTTCACGACTTGCTCCACTTATTTCAATTAAATATTCGGCTGCAACCCACGTAAGAAATCCAGCGAACAGGGCAGAAACCCAACCAATATGCAGATATTTTCGCCCCGTTTCATGACCAGAACGAACCAAAATAGTGAACAATGCCAACACGACCAATAAAGCTTCTAAGCCTTCACGCAATAGTATAATAAAACTGGCGGTAAAAATAGTTGTATTGGACAAACTCGCTTCATTTAACAAAGACTCGGCCTGGTTTAACATCTGCAAAGACTCTGTAATTGATTGTTGAACTTGTTGTGCGTTGTCTTTAATACTTAATTGTTTGCGCAAGCCCATCAATTTGACTTCTATGGCTTTTCTCAATAACTTATCGTGTGCATCCAATGATTTTTCAATCAGCTCAAAACCGTCTAAATAAGCACTAACTGCCAATGTTTTGGCTTGTTTTAAATTGTTATTTTCATAAGCAGACTGAGCCTTTAACAATTGTTGTTTTGTTATTTGTAGAAACGACCCTGAACTAAAATAAAAATCTGCCGGTTTGGCGCGCATTGCTGCAATATCGCTCAATTCAATTTCATTGCTTTTTGCTGACAGCTCATTGGGACTAAACATCACAAAATCTTGCAAAGTAATTGAGCTATCTTGTTTAGACTTTGTTTCAGAAATACCATTTTTATAGGCGATTCCTGCCACTTTAAAGGCCAATGACCAACGTTGATCGTCGCTAAAATGTTTGTAAGAAACCATAGCCGTTCCTTCCAATCCTTCTGTAATGGCTTGATACAATCCAAAAACAGAGCGATTGTTGGCCCGTTTTTGATCCTGAAAGTTTGTAGGTCTAGGAGTTAAGTCTTTGCCTTTTATGCCATCTCCTGCTCCTGTTTCTCCATGACAACTGGTACAATTTTCCTTAAATAAAGCTGCCACAATTTGTGATTCTAATAATTCTTCTGGCATAACCAATTCATCTGTTAATTGAGACAATTGGGTTTTCAGTTTTACGGCTAAGTTTTTAACCGTCGATACTTTTGCCTTATTTTTCACAGCATCCTGCAAGTTATTAGCCAGTGAGGCGATACTGGTATCAACTTTAGAAATTTGAGCCAGTTTGTCAGAAACAATGCCTGCAAACTCAACCATCTCTTGATATTCACCTTCATCAACTACCTGACTGTCTTTAACTGCAGATGAGTAATCCACCCCTACATATTCAACCAATTGTAGTGCTTGTCTGATTTCATGGTCAAAGTTTTGTGCTTGTAAATTAAATGTACTGAACAAAATAAATAAGATTGAAATTTTTAATTTAGTCATTGTTGAGATTGTCATAATTATAAATGAGAATGATTATCATTGCTATTATCCACAGTTCTATACAAGTTTCAATAATTTATCAAAAAATTATGTACTTTTAAAGGTTAACTTTCAAACAACTCATCAAATTCTTTGCGTTTTCCCTCAAACCATTTTTCCATCTCACCTGGCACTTTCATGAGCTCTTGCATTTTATTCATTGCCTTAAGATGCGCCTCATCTTTTTCTTGAAACATTTCCATGCCATGCTGTTTACTCAAGTTTGCCATTTCTTCAAATGTGTCTGCCTGAAACTCTTTATCACAGGCTCCGCCGAGCTGGTTACAGGTCATTGTTTTCATGTAATTCTCCTTTAAAGTACTATTAAAAGTGCTCTATCCAACTTGGATAGGCCGTTAATGAGATGCTATTTTAGCATGAACCAGTTGTTACGCCTGATTCAATGGTTGGCAACAGTCACCTCTATATCACGTAAAGGTCAATAATTAAGCTTTGAATCTTAATAACCTCAAAGCATTAATCACAACCAATAAAGTCGAACCTTCATGTACAGCAACTGCCATACCGATTCCCATAAAACCTATAATGGTTGCAGGAACCAAAAAGGCAACTATCCCTAAACTTGCCCATAAGTTCTGTTTAATAATAGACTTGGCTTTGCGGCTAAGCTTTATCGCAAAGGGTAGGTTATCTAATTTATCTGCCATTAAAGCAATATCAGCTGTTTCTAATGCCACAGCTGAACCTGCTGCTCCCATTGCAATGCCTACGGTACTTTTTGCCATAGCAGGTGCGTCGTTAACACCATCGCCAACCATGGCTACTTTGCCTTCAGTGGCAATCAATTCATCAATGGCAGCGACTTTGTCCTCGGGCAATAAACTTCCCATGGGGTCAGTGATACCGATTTCTTTGGCTACTGCATCGGCTACTTTCTGATTGTCGCCGGTTAGCATAATCATGCGTTTGATACCAATCTCCTTTAGTGCCAACAATGTTGCTTTGGCTTCTTTTCTGGCAACATCCATCACCGATAATAGGCCGAGATACTTGTCATCTTTGTGAACTATCATGGCTGTATGGCCTTGTTGTTCTAATTTTTCCATAGCGTTTGTAATTTCAACGGGTACATCTTCGCCCGTTAATTCTTCAAACAAACGGCGATTCCCGATGTGAATTGGTGAGTTCTCAACTATCGCTTTAACTCCACGTGCAGTTAGTGCTTCTAAATTGGTTGCTTTAGGAACCGTCTCATCTCCCAATAACTCTTTACCTCCATTGACAATAGCTGAGGCCAGAGGATGATCACTTAATTTTTCTACTGCAATAGAGACTTTTAACAGCATGTTAAGTTCCGATGGAGCAAAAGCTATGGCATTGGTTAATTTTGGTTTACCTTCTGTTAGCGTGCCGGTTTTATCAAAAGCAACTGCAGTAAGACTGCCTAGATCTTCCAATGGACGACCACCTTTAATTAATACACCTTGTTTGGCCGCTCGTGCCACACCTGCCAATACTGCGCTAGGTGTTGATATGGCTAAAGCGCAAGGTGATGCGGCCACAAGAACCGCCATTGCGCGATAAAAACTTTCTGCAAAAGGTTCGTCAATCACTAAAAATGCAAAAAGCAACAATACCACGATAGCCAATACCGCTGGTACAAAATACCGTTCAAATTTATCGGTGAATTGCTGTGTCGGTGATTTTTGCTTTTCGGCATTCTTCACCAATTCTACTAAACGCGATAAAGTACTGTCTTTGGCAAGATTGAGCACTTTGATTTCAAGTGCGCTGCTGCCGTTGATGGTGCCAGCAAAAACTCGGTTTTCATCATCGACATTGTCCAAATTACTGATTTTACTGGCATCGACAACTGCTGCCTTTGATACCGCCATACTTTCACCTGTTATTGGTGCTTGATTAACTGCACTGCTACCAGAAACGACCACACCATCTGCTGCAATGGTGCTATTGGGTTTAATAACAATAACATCACCAAGTTTTAACTGCTCAATGGCAATTTCTTTTAAATTACCAGAGGAATCTTTAATTAAAGCAACGGATGGTGCCAAGTCCGATAATGCTTCTATGGACTTCCGGGCTTTGTTCATGGCGTATTTTTCTAATGCATGGCCCAACGAAAAGAGGAACAACAACAATGCTCCCTCTTCCCACTTGCCAAGAGCTGCAGCTCCCGCTGCAGCCACCAACATTAAAAAATCAATTTCAAACTGACCCTTTTTAACCGTTTCATAGGCTTCAATCAAAGTGAAGAAACCACCCAAAACAAAAGCCACAATAAACAAACTCAAGGGCAACCATTCGGGTATGCTTTGCATAAAAGACAGAATTAATCCTGTCACCCAGAATACACCACTGCCAACAGCAAAATAGAACTCTATATTTTCACCGCCAAAGCCATGACTGTGGCCACTTTCATCATCATGACCTTCATGGTTATCATGTTCTGGATTTATATTTTCACTTTTCATAGTAAACCTCTTTTTAATTATGCAGTTTAATTTGTTCTATTTTGCCTTTTGAAAATTTTGCAAACAAAACAGGCAGAACAAACAAGGTTAAGAAGGTTGCTGTCACTAAACCACCAACAATCACTGTGGCTAATGGGCGTTGGATTTCAGCACCAATTCCGTTGGACATAATCATCGGTATTAATCCCAAAGCTGCCACAATAGCAGTCATCAACACGGGTCTTAGACGAGAAATTGCTCCTTCAAATATTGCTGTAGCTAAAGCATCTTTGGTGTTTTCTAGCCTTAGATTTATCGCTTCGACCATGACCACACCATTTAATACTGCCACCCCAAACAAGGTGATAAAACCGATAGAGCTTGGCACCGATATATACTGACCTGAAATGTATAAAGCAAATATACCACCAATCATTGCCAAAGGTAAATTAATCAAAATTAAAACTGCTTGACCAACCGAACCAAAGGCAAAATACAACAATAATGCGATTAACCCTATGGACAATGGCACCACTATCATTAATCTTTGCTGAGCTCTTTGCTGGTTTTTGAATTGCCCACCGATTTCCACTGTATACCCTGTTGGTAAATCGACCTTTTCGGCAATGGCTACTCGGATGTCTTTGACCACTGAGCCCATGTCTCGGCCTTGTACATTCGCTTGAATAACCACTCGGCGTTGTACATCGTCACGACGAACCTGAGGAGGGCCTGAATCAATGGCAATATCTGCGATGTCTCCCAGTCTGACCCATGCACCAGATGGTGATTGCATTCTTAACTCAGCAATGGCAAATTGATTTTTTCGGAACTCTTTATCTAAGCGAACATAAATATTATAGCGTTCATTGCCATTAATTATTTGTCCCGCTTCAGTGCCTCCTAAACCGTCACGAACAACGGTCATCAAATCACCGACAGAAATGCCATATCGAGATAACTGTCTTCTGTTGGGTTTTATCACCAGTTGCGACTCTCCTGCGATTTGCTCCAAGGCAATGTCTCTGGCACCGTTTACAGACTGTACTGCTTTAACGATTTCTTGGCCTTTTTTAGCCAAAACATCAAGATCAGCCCCAAATAATTTTATGGCCAACTGTGCTTTTACACCGGACAGTAATTCATCAACTCTATTTGCAATGGGTTGAGAAAAGTTAAGTAACAAACCAGGAATGACTTCGAGCTTTTCTTCCATCAAAGTTTGTAATTCTTTGCGGTTGCTGGCACTGGTCCATTCATGAACAGGTGTCATACCAATATAAAGTTCAATATTGCTGACAGGTTCAGGATCTCCTCCGATTTCAGCTCGACCCACTCGACTCATGACATAGGTTACTTCCGGGAACTCCATAAGCATAGCCTCTAATTTTGGTGCAATATCAATGGATGTTTCCAAGCTTGAAGAAGGCGCCAATGTTGCCCGTAGATTGATCGTTCCTTCTTCAAGTTCTGGTACAAACTCTGTGCCCAGGCGTGTCAGTACAAACAATGAAGAAAGTAACAGAACTACAGCCAGTGAAATAACCACCACCTTTGCTTTCATCGCTTTTTCTAAAGTTACGCGGTAGGCTTTTTCTAAGACTTTAACAATGGGACTGGTTCTGGCCTTTACTCCTTTTTGGAAAAAGTAACTGGCAAGAGCTGGTACAACAATCAGTGAAACAAGTAAAGAGGCTGCCATTGCTATCATGATACTCACAGCCATCGGTTGGAATAGCTTTCCTTCAACTCCTTCTAGACTAAACAATGGTGCAAATACCACCATAATAATGGTCACAGCATAAAATACAGGTTTAGCCACTTCTCTAGCTGCCAGTTGAATGCGTAAGCCTACGGTTGTATCATTAATAATTGGCGTTTGCTCAATGTCATCTTCTGAAGCCATCTCAGCGCGTTCTTTATCATGAATAATATCGGGATGGGTCAAATGTTTGAAAATATTTTCCATCATCACCACCGCCCCATCAACCATCATACCAATGGCAACTGCTAGACCACCAAGAGACATCAAGTTGGCCGACAGTCCATTGTATGACATAACGGTTAGCGCCATACCAACAGAAATTGGAATAGAAATCAAAACCAAAATAACCGATCTGAAGTTCAATAAAAATAACACCAACACGATAACAATAAAGACAAAAGCTTCAATTAAAGCTTTAGATACTGTGCTGACCGCTTTTTCAATTAAGTCAGCTTGGTCATAAATTGACTCAAAACTCACACCATCAGGTAGGGCTTGTTGAATTAAGGGTATTTTACTTTTGATGCCATCAATGGTTACCTTGGTATTGGCTCCCATACGTTTTAAAATAACACCAGAAACAACTTCACCTAAGGATTCTACGCCATTTTCAGTGCGCTTACTCATGGTGATTGCGCCTTGGCGAATTTCACTACCAAACTCAACTTTTGCTACATCTGAAACAGTTACCACTGTTCCATCAATGGTTTTTAATGGAATTTGGCGCAATTCAGCCAAGCCATCTTCATCACTGCTCAACCAGCCCACTCCACGAATCACCAACTGTTCTTGACCTCTATTCATGTACCAGCCACCAGCATTGGTGTTGTTGTCTTCTAATGCAGAAACAACGTCAGCTTGAGACAGTCCATAAGATAAGAGTCGTGAAGGATTAAGGTTAACCTGATATTGTTTAACCTGACCACCAAAAGCAAGAACATCGGTAATGCCATCTACAGGCATCAATAACAGTTTTACCACCCAATCATTTAGACTGCGCAGAGTCATAATATCCATGCCTGAATCTTTATCGGCTTTCAGGTAATACTGATACACTTGGCCTAAGCCCGAAGTGTTGGGACCAATTTCTGGAGTACCTACACCTGGTGGTATGAGTTCTTTTGCTGACTGCAATCGTTGAAACACCAATTGTCTTGCAAAATAAATATCAGTGCCTTCTTTAAAAACAACCGTAATACCAGATAGACCTGTTTTAGAAATTGAACGAACTTCCTCAACATCAGGCAGCGCATACATAACGGCTTCGATAGGAAAAGTAATGAGCTGTTCTACTTCTTCAGAGGCCAAGCCAGGGGCTTCGGTATTTATCGAAACCTGAATGTTGGTTACATCTGGAAATGCATCCAGATTTAAGCGTGGAATATATAAAGCTGCTGCGGCAATCATGCCGATCAGTGCTAAGACCACCAGTAGTCGATTTTTTACCGACCAATCAATTAAATTATTTAACATGTTTTTTCTCCGTTAAATTTATTTCTATCAGATTCCTGCCTGCGCAGGAATGACGAAGAAAGATTAATGTCCATGCGGGTCAAATCCGCCTTTGGCAATTTCTGAAGCAACAAAAAACACACCTTTTGTTACAACGCGTGTACCTGCTTTTAGGCCAAATATTTCACGTTGGTCACCCAAAATACGACCCACTTCAATTTCTTGCGATGCAAATTGATTGGTTTTGGTTTCTATAAATACGGCCCAGTCACCATCTGCACTGCGCAATATGGCATCTTCTGGAACGGTCATTACCGATTTTTTAGTTTTCATGGAAAAATAAACATCGGCAAACTCACCTGGATGTAATGTATCATCTGGATTGTCAATCAATAGACGAATAATACGTGTTCGTGTTTTTTCATCAATGGTATGCGCCTCTTGTGAAACAGTTGCTCCATAATATCTGTTGCCCACTTTTACTTGTGCCAATGTTCCTACGGGTAAGTTGAGTTGAACTGAAGCTTGAATTCGGGCTTCAACCCACAACTGACTTTCGTCACTTAATAACATTAAGGCATGCCCAGCTTCGACTCTTTGGCCTTGTTGAAAATCGTCACTTAAAATTGCGCCACTGGTATTGGCTATAAGCGTATACTCTCCTAGAGGTGTTTTGGTGTTATTAATGGCTTCTTTTGATAAACCATAAGCCACTAATCTGGCTTTGCCTAATTCGAAGTCATTCATTGCCTTAATAAAACGGTTCGCTCCCACTGCTTTGCGACCCAATTGTTTGACACGTTTCCACTCGGCTTGGCTCACTTTTAGCGCAGCTTGTGATTCGGCGACTGATTCACTAAAAAGAGTCACCAATTTTTCGCCTACTTGCACATGGTCACCCAAGGCTTTGTGCCGTTTCATCACCACGGAATCAACACGTGGTGAAACCAAATAACTGGTATAGCCATTGGCTTGTATTTCACCTGGTGCATAAATGCTGTAACTGACATTTCTGGCCTGTAATGCTTCGATTTGAATATTGACAAGCGCTTGTTGATTTTTAGTTAGACTAACGGTTGTTGCCTCTTCTTCGTCACCACCGCCATGACCGTGTTCATCACCATGCCCACCTTCTTCTTCATGATCGGCTTCATTCTCTTGTTCTTCATTGTGTTCTTCATGTGTATCTTCAGAGGATTCCGTTTCATGAGCGTGGCTATCTTCTTGTTGTGCCATAAGCTGAGTAGGTAAGGTGGCTAAAAGCCCATAAAGGCTCAGAATAGCTATTTTCAAAAATGTGTTCATTGCTTGTCTCCATTGGTCAGTTGAGCAGTATCGAGTAATAGTTGTATCAAAGCTGATTGATACTCTTGTTCCAGTTCGATACCGGCCAACAAACCTTCTGTTCTTTGTTGTAATGTTAATAAATATTGAGTGGTACTGATGTCTCCAACATTCCATTGTCTTTGTAATAAATCTTCGCTGTCTTTGGCTCTACCTTGCATCAGGTTCTGCCATTTATCAAAGCGTTTCTTATACTCATTAAGTGCTTGTTGTGAGGCGACGATGGCATAATACTGCTTACGTTTTACCGCTTGATAATTAGATTCAGCTGCAATCGACTGTTGGTTGGCTGCTTTATAGGCCAAACTAAAATCATTGCGAACATTCAATGGCATGGAGAAAGACAATGATACTAAGCCGTCACTGTTAATTTGTCCCGCACTTAAACCAATGGTTGGATCGGCCTTTTTGTTTTTCCCTGCAACTTCAGCAGCAAGTTCAGCAACTTGCCATTGGGCTTTAGCAGCAGCGACTCTTGGATGAGTTTCCACCTCTTTGCGGGCATCAAACTTATCAAATTTCTGCCATTTATTTGTTTCCAAATTTAGGCTTTCTTCTTGCCAATCAGGTATCAATTCATTTATTTGTGCCTCAACCCGTTTTAGTTGCGCCTGTACTCTGGCGGTTTGCCCAAAACGTTGAGAAAGGCTCAAATAGGCAAGCTCAGTATCTAATTGACCTAAATCTCCACTTGCGCTGCGTTTTTTTACTATTTCTAATAAATTTTCTAACTGCAACTCTTGAGCCGATGCCAGTTCAGCCTGTTTTTTCGTGGCCTGATAATCAATCAAGACATTTAATGCTTGGGCAACTTTCTGTTGGACTATTAGAGCGTAATTTTGCTTTGCAGAAATTCGAGAATAAACAGCTTGCTCAGTACGGGTACCTCGTTTGTCTGTCCTGTCTATGGTCTGGCTGATTCCAATACTGTAAATATCATCCTGCCCTTCAGAGTCATAATTAGATCCTATAACTGGGTTGTACAATGGCAACTCAAAGCTATCTGCCGTTGTTAAAGTACTATTCATTGCTTGCTTTGCCGCAATGACCTGAGGGTGTTTGGATACTTGTTCTGTAAGCCATGTTATATCTGACTCAAAATCTCTAGCAATAGTACCTGTTGTGACCACCATCATAGTGAAACACATTGGCAACCATCTTTTAGATATATGTTGATACATATTTTTTCCTATTTCTTGTTGTTTTGTAGCTGCCTACTTTACAATCCTGTTAGCAAACTCTACGTTTATTAACTAACCTTTCCTAGGTTAGCCATTATTAAATTAGTCTAAAAAATTAAATCTAATAATTTCATGTTGAACAATTAAGTATCATTCAACTCAAATTAATTCCTGAATAGAGGTAGAAACCTCTTAAATAGAAGACATCTGAAACAGCAAGGATATTCTAGGTGTGCACCACATTTTTATAATTTTGCTATAAATCGCTGTGGCTTAACAGCTAACTCAATATTCTACAATCAGAGCTTCTTTGGGGTGTGTTTAAACAATCGGAGGGCGTAAATCTGGCGAAATAACATGCGAATAGAATCGCGAGGGGTTTTGATTAATGATTTTGGGTTCGATAACTCTTAGAACTGTGTTGTCAAAGTTATCAATATAAAATTGTACAAAGCCATGACAGTGACAACAGTGTTGGCAGTCATAAGCTGTATTGGATTGGGTTTTGGAATTGTCATTGCCTTGGTCACTATTAGAAACATTACTGGCTTGCTGATAGCTAAATTGAGCGTCTTCAGGATTTAACTGATGAAATTGGTGTAAGTCAGCCACAGCAATAGTTGATTGCATCGCAATCAAAACCATTAATAGACGTAACAAATTTATTTTCATAGGGTTAAAGACTTAAGTTAATGTTTAAAAAACCAAAATGGCATACTAGCAAATAAACAATATTTTGTCTATGCTCAGACACTGTTGGTACAAATGAGTTCAAATTTTATTATTTTCACGAGGTACTTCTAGTTCCAATACGTTTTTTAAAGGCCTCAAGAGTTTCTTTTCTTTCGGAATACCTGTTAACCATATATTCTTTATTATCACGGGTCAATAAGGTAAATTTAATCAGTTCTTCCATAACATCAGCAATGCGATCATACAATGATGAAGGTTTCATACGACCGGATTCATCAAACTCTAACCATGCTTTTGGAACAGAAGATTGGTTTGGTATGGTTAACAAACGCATCCACCTGCCCAAAATTCGCAGTTGATTAACTGTGTTAAATGATTGTGAGCCTCCATTAACCTGCATTACGGCCAATGTTTTCCCTTGGGTTGGTCGAACACTGCCTATTGATAAAGGAATCCAATCAATTTGTGACTTCATAATACTGGTCATTGAACCATGGCGTTCAGGAGAACACCAAACCATGCCTTCGCTCCATGTGACCAAATTGCGCAACTCTTGAACTTTTTCATGGGACTCATCTACGGTATCGGGCTGTGGCAAGTCTATGGGGTCGAATATTTTGGTTTCGGCACCAAAGAACTGCAATAACCGTTCAGCTTCTTCTGTTGCATAACGACTAAATGAACGCTCACGCAACGAACCATACATTAATAGTATTTTGGGTGCGTGATTGCTCTGATTGACTTTAAACAATTCGTCTTTATCAATCTGTTTTATGCTTTCTGTGTCTATGTTAGGCAATTTATTTTTCATGACTTAAACCAGTGTTGTGTTCTATTGGCAAAGGCGACCAAAGA
Organism: Gammaproteobacteria bacterium; assembly: GCA_024280395.1. GTDB lineage: Bacteria > Pseudomonadota > Gammaproteobacteria > Xanthomonadales > Marinicellaceae > NORP309. Next base: position 40,793 of record JAJRQG010000145.1, read on the forward strand.
TAGCATAACCGGCACTTCAACCAAAACACCAACAACAGTGGCCAAGGCAGCGCCTGAATTCAATCCAAAGAGTGAAATAGCAACGGCTACTGCCAGTTCAAAAAAGTTTGAAGTGGCAATCATGCAAGCTGGTGCTGCAATATTATAAGGTAATTTTAAGGCTTTAGCGATGCCATAACTGATAGCAAAAATGCCGTAAGTTTGTATCATTAATGGAATGGCAATTAGACCTATTGCCAAAGGGTTGTCCAAAATGGTTTGCGCTTGGAAACCAAACAACAAAACCACAGTTGCCAATAAACCAATGATTGAAAAGGGTTTAATTTTGCTTAAAAATGTTTGGATACTGGCTTCGCCTTTTTTATTCAATGCTTTGCGGGTTAAAACCCCAGCAACCAAGGGCAACAATACATACAATACCACCGAAACCAACAAAGTATTCCAAGGAACCTCAATATCTGAAACACCCAGCAAAAAGGCAGTAATCGGCGCAAAGGCAAAAATCATGATGATATCATTCACCGATACTTGCACTAAAGTATAATTCGCATCGCCTTTGGTCAATTGGCTCCATACAAACACCATCGCTGTACACGGTGCCACACCCAATAAAATCATGCCAGCAATATATTCATTGGCAGTTTGTGCATCGACCAAATTGGCAAAGAAAATTTTAAAGAACAACCAACCCAACAATGCCATGGTAAAAGGTTTAACTAACCAATTAATCACCACAGTTAATATAATTCCCTTGGGTTTATTAGTCACTTCTTTTACCGAAGAAAAATCAATTTGCACCATCATCGGATAAATCATCACCCAAATCAATATGGCTACGGGTAGGTTGACATGTGCATATTCCATTGCAGCAAACAGTTGAAAAGCTTCAGGAACCATTTTTCCTAGTAATACACCTGCAGCTATACACAATCCCACCCACAAACTTAAATATCTTTCAAAAATACCCATTTTTATATTTCCCCAATTTCGTCAAAAATCTCTTTGATTTGTTTATCTGTCATGCCACCAAAATCATGGCAACATGCGCGGTTTATTCTTTTTTCTAAAGTACCAATGACAGCATCAAAGGCGGTTTGTCGATTTTCATCGGCTATGTCGGCTTTAGATGGATCATTTAACCCCCAATGTACTTTAATTGCATTGCCCGATTTTGTAGAAAAGTACAATGGACAAACCTCTTTTGCCGCATTGTCACAAACGGTTATGGTCATATCTGGAATATAGTCTCCCAAATCATTCCAAGATTTACTTTGTAGGTTTTGTTCATTGAATCCACGGCGTTTTAAATGTTCCAAAGTCAAAGGGTGCACCTTACCTACAGGAGAAGAACCTGCACTTTTGACCTGAATAGAGTGGTTGCCCGTTTTTGCAATGATTTGTCTCATAATTGCTTCGCCCAAGATACTGCGGCAACGGTTATGGGTGCATATAAATAAAATATTCATGGGTTTTAACAACAATTTTTATATTGTTCTAAACGATTCAAGCAACTTTCCATAAAAGCACTGTTGGCTTGACGTGTTTGAATAATCACTTGCTTTGCCCAGTCTTCCAATTCTGGATGAATACAATAATAAACCCATTGATCTTGTTTTCGGCCTTCCACTAAACCGCAATTGCGAAGATTAGCTAGGTGTCGTGAAATTTTAGGTTGAGAAACATCTAGAGCTTGGGTTAAATCACATACGCATAATTCACCCTTAGCATCCACTAATAATAGACACATCAATCGGGTTTCATCTGCAAGACATTTAAAAAATGTAACTGGATTCATTGAGAAGTTGGATAATATTTGTTTAAAAATTACTGGTATTATATATTAAATAACATATATATGAAATATCATATGTTTAATTTTTTCATAATAAGCACACCCTTTTTATGAATTGACGTTCTGTGCAATTTATTATCTAGAACAGATGATTTCTTATAATTACTTATGATAAGAGCTTTGAATGGTATTATTTTTCATTGTTTATTGACAAATTTCTTTGATAGATTTATAAGTTCAAGATGATTTTCTCAAAAGAAAATAAATCTAAGTTTAAGGCGGTTGTTAAACAAACTTTGCCCAATATTCTTGCGATTATTTTCTTTTCCTTACAACTCAGTAATTTGTCTCAAGATACATCACAAAACTATAATTCTTTTGAAGACTTAGCCTCTCAAGAAATAACTTTAGATAACGATGATGATGAAAAAGAAGATTGCTTTGTTAGTTTATCTTTTGATTTCGAGTTCCGTCCTGATGATACCTACGAAACAGCTCAATTAGTAACAACGACTCATTCCTCTATTCAAAAACATTCAGACTTAACACGCGCTCCTCCACAGGTTTAAACAGTCGAAGATAACAGCCTCTTTGATTTTTAATGTTTAATTTTTTTGATACACAGAAATTTATTTAAAATACCTATAGGAACACATGAATACCACAAATATATCGTTAACTAAAAAATCTGCTAATACAAAGTTTAGTAGAACTGTGTTGCGAATCATTGGATTGCTATTAATTATTTCTAGTATAATTATGCTGCCACCTATTTTTATTGGCATGGCTTATCAAGATGGCGACATCGCGCCATTTGTTGATGGTTTTGCATTGCTTTTTTTATCAGGATCTATTTTATTATTTACTTATCGCAAAGCCAAAATGGATTTGAAAATTCGCAGCGGTTTTATGGTTGTGGGCTTGTCTTGGTTAATCATTGGATTCAGCTGTGCAATTCCTTTGTACTTAGCACAGTCTTTAAATCTTTCTATCACCGACTCTGTGTTTGAGTCCATTTCTGCATTAACCACAACGGGTGCTACCGTTATCAACCATTTAGATGAGTTACCACATTCGGTATTGCTGTTTAGACAACTACTACAGTGGTTGGGAGGAATGGGCATTATTGTTTTAGCGATCGCAATTTTACCGATGTTGCGCATTGGTGGCATGCAAATGTTCAAGGCCGAAACGCCTGGCCCCATGAAAGATCAGAAATTAACCCCCAGAATTACAGAAACATCAAAAACCTTGTGGTTCTTGTATCTGGGTATCACTTTGGTTTGTGCCTTGGCATACTATATGGCAGGTATGAATGGTTTTGATGCCATTGGACATGCTTTTTCTACACTTTCAACTGGCGGCATGTCAACTCATGATGACTCTATGGCATATTTTGATAATTCTGTGATTGAAACCATCAGTATTGTATTCATGTTCATAGCTGGCATTAACTTTGCAGCCCATTTTGTGGCTTGGCGCTCTGCCTCAATGAAGGTTTACTTAAATGATACAGAAATTCGCACCTATTTAAGTATCGTTATCGCTGCTGTGATCTTAATCTCGATAGTGTTGATTTGGGACAATACTTATGACTCTTTATATGAAACCATTAGACACACTTCATTTCAAGTGGTTTCGATGTTAACTACCACAGGCTTCACCACTGAAAACGTCAACAACCTTCCCAATTTAGTGCCTTTTTTGCTGATTTTATTGGGAACAACGGGTGCATGCGCGGGTTCTACATCTGGCGGGATTAAACTCATTAGACTGGTTTTGTTGTACAAATTAAGCATGCGGGAGTTGTACCGATTGATTCATCCTCATGGTCAGTTTCTAATTAAACTCGATGATAAAATTGTAAATTATCGGGTATTGGATTCAGTTTCAGCATTTATTTTACAGTTCTTTTTCATTGCCATACTTTTCACCCTATTGTTGTTGTTATTTGGTGAAGATTTAACCACATCTGGCACCACTGTCCTTTCATCTTTGGCCAATATTGGTCCGGCACTGGGCGATGCTGGGATTAATTTTTCACAATTGGCTGATGGCAGCAAATGGACGTTGTCTTTTGCCATGATATTTGGTAGGCTTGAAATATTTACTATATTTGTCATGCTTATCCCTGCATATTGGGAGAGCTAACCTTAATCCAATGTTATAATTCAAAAAACAATTAAATAATTTTCAATACACAACCCCGCTGACTTGGCATAAATCACATGGTTAAAAAATTTAAGGTATTGCCTGAAATATATATTTTAATGGCTGTTGCAGTTTTTGCTTTGACTATTGTTGAATTTTTTCAACTGGATTTTGTCTTTGCAGACTGGATTTACCAGCCCACAAATAGCTGGTTGTATCAAGACCATTGGTTCACCAATCTTGTGATACATAGATTGGGCAAATACATGCTTATTTTGCTATACCTGATTCTTTTAATAAAGTTTTTTTTTCGAGAAAAGAGCCAGGAGAGTCAGTTCGATAGGTATGGGAAAATTGTCTTCTTATCCTCTGTTCTACTGGGTACAGCATGTGTGAGCACCTTAAAACATTACTTGAATGCCGATTGTCCTTGGGATTTGTTGCAATACGGTGGCAACAAACCTTTTATGTCTTTTTTTAACTATGATAGCATTTCTTTTTCATCTAGCCATTGTTTCCCTTCGGGGCATGCCAGTTCAGCTTTTACTTGGATTTCTCTGTACTTTTATACCAGCATTTATTATCCCAAAGTCAGATTAAAAATCTTGGCTACTTTATTAATTATTGGGTTTGGATTTGGTTTGTCGCAACAATTTCGGGGGGCACACTTTATTTCACATGATTTATATTCATTGTTGGTGTGTGTGATTGTTAATATTGTTATTTATAAAATTGCTTTTAGAAAAACAAAATTATTGACATTTCAACAACCCAATTCTGACCAAAACCAATAATAGCTATGAGTTGCTTACATTGATTCTAGACAAGTCGCCTTCTGCTTGTTTGAAAACCCTTTTATCCATCACTTTTCGCCACCAAGCAGGGAATAAGGCTACCACAAACATACCCATATAACCTGTTGGTAATTGTGGTGCTTCTGCAAAATGTCGCAAACTTTGGTAATGCCGCGAAGAATTGGCATGGTGGTCTGAATGACGCTGCAAATGAAACAAGACTAAATTTGAAACCAGATGATTAGAGTTCCAAGAATGTCTTGGTTGACAACGTTCGTATTTGCCATTTTCATCTTTTTGGCGCAATAGTCCATAATGTTCAATATAATTTGCACTGGTCAGTTGCCACCAAGCAATCGGTGCATGACACAATAATACTATCAGAGCTTTATAACCCAGAAAATAAGTGAATAAAGTATAAATTAAAACAGTTATTAGATAAGAATGCAGTATTTGATTGTCTTTAGACCAAACCGATTGGCCTTTTCTTGCCAATCTGGCTTTCTCAAGAGACCAACCGCGCGTGATGCCCCCAACAAATTCCCTTGGTGCAAATTGATAGATGTTTTGACCATATCGTGAACTTGCAGAGTCCTCTGGAGTAGCTACTTGTTTGTGGTGTCCAGCATTGTGTTCAACATTGAAATGTCCATAACCTGTACTGGCCAAAGCCAATTTTGCTAAATTTTTATCTAGCCATGTTTTTTTATGGCCTATTTCATGCCCAAGATTGATGGCCAAACCGCCAAATAGACCAACTATTATGGTTGATATTCCCATTACCCAGATTGGTAAATCATTGGTCGCTATATAATTGACCACATAGTACAAAGCATAAAAATGAACAGGAATCATGACATACGTAATCCAACTATAATACTTTTGTTTTTCTAATTCTGGTACAGCACTTTCAGGTGGGTTGCTTTCATCCTCTTTAAAAATCAAATCAAGTATAGGAATAATGATGTAAAAAAATGCCAATGGTATAAATAATGTCCAAGCCATTTGAGTCTGTTTGAAAAGATAGACACCAAATACTGAAACCAAAGGTATAAAGGTTGATAATAACCATAAATATTTCTTTTTATCTACATATTTAATTTTATTCATATTGAGCTCTCTTTTATATTTTCCCAACCTCGTACCACTTCCTCAACCAACGATCTATAGGATAAAGAATTTTGTAAAAAGCAGGTACAACAAGCAATGCCAAAAGTGTTGAACTTATCAAACCGCCAATCACTGCTAAAGCCATCGGTGAATTCATTTCATGCCCTGCTCCACTGCCAAAAGCCAATGGCATCATAGCTCCAACCATTGCAAAGGTGGTCATCAAAATAGGTCTTAGTCTTTTTTCTCCCGCATGAATTAAGGCATCATCCACGGATTCACCCTGTTTAATCGCTCGATTGGCAAAGTCTACCACCAAAATAGCATTTTTACCGACCATTCCCAGCAATAATATTATACCAATCATAACAAACAATGAGAAATTGTTGCCACTTAATCCCAGAGCAGTAATCACACCTGTAAAAGCCAATGGCATGGTCACCATAATAATAATGGGTTGAATCAGTGATTCGTACAATGCAGCTAGAATTAGATAAATCAAGATAACGGCCAATCCAACTGCACCAGCAAATGAAACTGCGGTTTCTTGCATTCTTTCAACATCGCCTGCATAAGTGTAGTGGTAACCTTTGGGCAAAATTTCTGCCATATTTTCGTCCACATGATTGACCAAAGCATTCAAAGGAACATTAGACAAGTTGCTGCTAACCATCACTTTTCGTTCCCGATTATAACGATTAACCGATGCTATTGAGCTATTTTTTTCAAACTTAATCAGGCCATCAAGGAAAACATATTCACCATTGGCTGCGCGTATTTGCAATTTTTTAATGTTGTCAATTTCAGCACGAGCATCATCATCAAAACGCAGAGTAATGTCATATTCTCTGCCCTTTTGTTCAAAGGTGCTTATTTCTCGATCACTGGAATAGTTTGCATTCAACAAGGTGGCTATTTGCAATGCCGAAATACCAAGCCTAGAGGTGTTGTGACGCAAAACAGATATTGTAATTTCAGGTTTTCCATCTTGGTAATCGCTATCAATATCAACCGCACCCTCAAACTGTGCAAGCATTTTTCTTACCTGTGTTGAGACCTCTTTGAGTTTTTCCAAACTGTCACCCGTGATTACGATTTGCAACGGTGCATTGCTTGCTCCGGTATTTATGGCTGGAATCTTTTCAACCGCAATTTTCATGTCCCTAATGGAAGCAAACTTATCGCGGTAATTTTGAGTGATTTCTATTTGGCCAGTTGCACGTTCTGATATGGGTTTTAGTTTGACATAAACCAAAGCCTTATGTGATTCATTGGCGGTTGTATAGCCTATACTCAATGCATGATACTCCACCATTTTATCTGAATCCACCACATCCATAATGGGTTGCATTTTTCTTTTCATTTCTTCAATTGAAGTCCCCACTTCGGCTTTAACAGTGATTTGGAATTCACTGTTGTCTTCGGTTGGCACAAAATCCATGCCCACATTGGTGAATATTTTACTGGACAAAATTAACAAAGCAAATGTAACAATAACAGTGACGTACTTAAAACGAATCAAGGGTTTGAGTAACTTAACATAGCCATTGTCTAGTGCTTTGAGAATGGGTTCTGTTTTGGCATGAAACTTAGTTTCCTTATGACGCAAAACCCGCGCACCAATGGTCGGAATAAACATGATAGCAACCAAATATGACAACACAATACCAGATGTAACAGTCATGGCGAAGGCATTAAAAAACTTGCCCACTATGCCGCTCATGAATGCCACAGGGATAAATACCGCCAACAACATGGCAGAGATTGCCAACAATGAAAAAGCAATTTCATGTACGCCTTCATAGGTCGCCTGAAAAGATTCCATGCCCGCTTCCATTTTTTTACTGATGTTTTCAATTACCACAATCGCATCATCAATAAAGATACCAATAGCCAAGGTTAATCCAATTAATGTGAGTTTATTTAAATCATAACCCATATAATCTATGATGGCAAAAGTTCCAATAATTGATGTCGGTATGGCCAATGCCGAAACCAGGGTAGCAGTAAGATTTCTTAAAAACAAAAAGACAATGAAAATGGCCAAAATTGCGCCGAAAATCAAATCAAATTTTACTTGATCGACACTGTGCAATATTTTATCTGACTGATCTTTAATCAAAGTCAATTCATAATCATCACCAGCCAAACTTTGTAACTCTGGTAAAATTTCTTTAGCTCCTTTAATTATATCTATAACATTGGTACCTGATATTTTTATTATGTTGAGCAACACCCCTTTTTGACCTTGATAAGAAGCAAAGCTTTCTACATCACTCAATCCATCACTGACTGTAGCTAAATTTTTCAGATACAAGCCGGGTTTAATCTCAATATTTGCCAAGGATTCCACGCTTTTAGAATCTCCTTGAAATTTAATGATTAATTCCTGTTTCTCATTGATACTTTTGCCGGTACTTGCCTTATAATTTTCTTGGCTGATTTTGTTTTGTAATTCTGTGGCTGAAATATTGTATTTATTCAATAAATACGGATTGACCATTATCCTAATTTCACGGTCTTGATAGCCGTCGATATCGACATCACCGACATTTTTGATCCGTTGTAAACGTGGCTTTATTTTCTCATCCACCATTTGCATCAATGCTGAATTATCGCCTTTTTTATTAATAACAAACAAACTAATGGCTTCACCTGCTGTGCTGATTTTTTGCACAACAGGTGATTCGGCAGTATTGGGAAGAATCACCCCACCAATTTTATCGCGCACATCATTGGCTGCTTCATTGATATCTCTTTCTAAGTCAAATCGAACAACAACATAGCTCAAACTTTCGTAGCTAGTCGAATTAAGTTTCTCAATACCATTGATGCCTGATACAGCTTCTTCAATTTTATCGGTTATTTTTGATTCTATGGTCTTGGCATCAGCCCCTGGGTAGACCGTTTTAATGGTTATGATAGGGAAGTCCACATTGGGGAAAGAGCTAAGGGCATAGAAGTATAAGATTTCATACCAAAAATAACCAATGCCATGACAGCCATCAATATGGTTATGGGGCGATTAATTGCAAATTTATACATCGTAATTACTCAGTTTCCGTTACATCAGAAGTAATAAAAACACCATCTCCAAATAATCCCACTTTGATATCTTCAGCAGCCACTTGCACAGAAACTTTGCGGGTTTTTTCATTCACTGTTGGATAAATTCTAAAGATTTTTCCTTCATATTGCTTGTTGTCGCCATCAACTTGGTAAATAAACACATCGCCAATTTTCACATCATTGGTGTATTTTTGATCAAATTCTGCAACCAGTATTCTCCTGTGCTCACTTTGAATAACGAAAGCGGTTTTCAACAGTTGACCACTGACAACATCACCCAATTCAATCATCCTTTTAGTAATAACACCGTCAAATGGCGCACGCAATATGGTTTTTGCATAGATGGTTTTCTCTAATTCGATTTTGGCCTTTATGGTCTCATATGCCATCGCATATATATCCAATTGAGCAATATCTACCAGTTTTTTCTTAACCAGCTCCTTATATCTTTCATAGTCCAATTTTGCATACTTTAGCGTCACTTTTGAGATGTTATTGGTTGCAATTAAATCATCATTGATTAATGTTGCCAATACATCACCTTTCTTTACAACACTCATGATGTCAACATTAAATTCTTTAACAATACCGCTGTAATTAAATGCCAAATCAGCACTCTTTTTGGCAAACACCGTAAATGTAGCATACACCTCTTTGGCATACGCATTTGAAAATGTAATGAATAGGATTGCTAGTAATAATGTTCTCATGGCTTTATCTCGATTAAGTCAAAAAGTGTGTTGATGTAATGTGTAAATTTGTGTTTGTAGCATTTATTTTCTGTCCAACCCAGCATCATAAACCCACGCTCAGTTGCTATCATTCCTTCGATTAATTCACTTGATGTGGAAAGCAACTCCTTGTTGGTGATGCCATCTTCAATAATGGCGCTCAAAATCTGTTGTATAAATCCAATACACTCATGATTAAAGGCATACATAACTGAGTTTTTACTGGCAATAGTAGCATCCAAATATTCTTTATAAACTTCTAAGTGTTTGCTGTAATCCTTATACTCACACAAATAGAAATCAAATAAATAAAGGACTTTTTGTCTACACGATGTGTTTTCATCACTGCGTTCACTCAAATCATGTTGATGTTCAACAATCAGGTTACGAATAATTTCAAAAACTACCGCTTCCTTATTGGCAAAATAATCATAAACAGTGCCTTTACCAATCCCTGCTGTTTTAGCAATATCTGCTATACGTAAATTTTTCAATCCTTTGTCCAACAACAAATCTGTACAAGCTACTGCAATGTCTTTTCTTTTCTGTTTTTTATCTACAATTATTGCCATATTCTACCCCTTATTACAAATGACCGACAGTCGGTCATTTGTAATAATACCTTAAAACTATTCAACTTACATAGAAAATTTTATATTTCTCAAGAACTATCTAACATCAAGATTGGTTTCAAAACCAACAAAAAAACAAAAACAAATTATAATCTACCAATCACCATGATAAAATTAATCATGTTTAAATTAAAACCAACAAGTAAAATGACTTTTTTGGCATTGTTTGCCTCAAGTTTTTCTGTCTGTGCAGAAACTCAAAATATTGCTGCTTTCAAACAATCCCCTGCTCAAATTAAAAATCTTGCCAATAATCAAAGTGCATTAATCTTAGCAACGGGTACATTTGACCCAATGATTCAACAGTTGGTATTTGCTGATGCTGATTTACTCAATCGATCTTCAGAGAGATATGGGGTCATCCAATTCCACCCGAATAAATCCAACTTTCAATGGTTGTTAGACAATGACTTTGCGGTACTCCAAAGCATCCCGAACAATGCATATTTGGTTAATTGGTCAGCTCAAGATAAAAAGCTACTAGAAACCAATCCTGATATTAGATGGTATGGTGCCTTTCAATCAGGATATAAAGTTTCTCCTAATTTATGGATTCAAAATAGGCAGTCACAACCTGTCTACCAACTTTCCATCCACACCTTTAAAGATGTTAATAACTTCAATATAAAAAATTTAATACAGAAATACTTTAATCAAACCAAACTTGTCAAATCGAATATTCCAGATGGTTACAATCAATATGTCGTAGAAGTTACAGAAAATCAATTGGACGATGCCATAACAAAACTATCTGTCAATGAAGATATTCAATGGCTGAATATTTATAATCCTCAAAAGTTTTATAATACCGAAGCAGTTTCTGCGACACAAGCCACTTCAACTTCAGGAGGATCTGCCAGCAATGATAATTATACTCCTGCGGTAACCCCTATTTGGGATCAAGGAATATATGGCAGTGGTCAGATTGTAGGAATAGCAGACTCAGGACTGGATCGAAATGAGGATTGGTTTGTTCATCTTGATAAAGGGGCTGGTGTGGTGACGGCAATAACCGATGCAGAAGATGTTACCTTGCCCACAGTTGGTACATTGTATCCAAACAATAAAGTCATCGCCTATTGGACCATGCCTGGAGCAGAGGCCTATGACAATGGAAGTTTTCATGGAACGCATGTAACGGGTTCTGTTGCAGGAGACAGAGAGGCGAGTATTGGAAGCGGTCCTGCGGGTTCAGTTTCTAGTCCTTCTTCTCCTGGATATGACAATGATGATGGCATGGCTCCCAACGCACAAATTCTATTTAATGATATTGGTAGCAGTGGAGGCTTAACAGGGATAAACTCTATTCCCATGTGGCAACAAGCCTTTGCGGCTGGCGCTGCCATTCATTCGAATAGTTATGGTTCTCAAGTAGGTACTGGCGAGTATATTGGTTCTGATCAACTTGCTGATAGAGCATTAAGAGAGCTTGATGATATGATTATTCTATTTGCAGCTGGTAACAGTGGTTCGGGTTCAAATACTATTGGTTCTCCAGGGAATGCAAAAAATGTCACGACTGTTGGCGCACTGTCTCATGGTAACAGTTCATCTGTTGCTGGTTTTTCAAGTAGAGGACCTACAGATGATGGTCGTCTAAAACCAGATTTATCTGCAACAGGGTCTGGTATTGAATCTGCTGCGGGTGATTCAAACAATTCAAGTACCATAGATAGCCCTTCACGCTCTACAAAAAGCGGAACCTCTATGGCCACTCCCATAATTGCAGGCTCAACAGCTTTGTTGCGACAATATTTTATGGATGGTTTTTATCCATCTGGGACAAAAATAGCAGCCGACTCTGTTACGCCAAGCGGCCCATTAATGAAGGCCGTTTTGTTAAACGGCACCAATACAGATGGAGGGTTTTTTACTAACAATATTGGTTGGGGACGAGTATGGTTGGAGAATTCTCTATACTTTACTGGTGACTCCAAAAAATTACGATTCTGGGAAATCACCAATGCTGATGGATTACAAACTGGAGAACAATTTACAACCAGTGTTGCCATCCAAGCAGGAGAAGAGTTTAGAGCCACTTTGGTTTGGTACGACATCCAAGGGCCAACGGGTTCCGGTGTCACGCTTGTAAATAACTTAGATTTAACCGTTCAACAAGGGGCGAATACCTATTTGGCCAATAACTTTACCGCTAACAGTTCAGTAACAACTGGAACAAATGACAACATCAATACAGTTGAACAAGTGAGATTTTCAGCACCGGTTACGGGCACATATAGCATTATTGTTGATGCGGCCAATATTCCAGGAAACGGAACTTTTGGTTCCAATAAACAGGGATTCGCCTTGGTTGTATCTGGCGATTTGTCTTCTGGAAACTCAGTCCCTCCTAACCCCATAGGGCCAATTGCATTAACAGCAAATAGCAATGGTTTATCTGGGGTCGATTTGATTTGGTCGGATGTATCAGCAGATTACGACAGTTATGAAATTTACCGCATACCAGGCTCTTGTGCTACAGCTGATTTAACCAAGCTTAAATACATTGGTGGTTCTAGTATAAATACTTTTACAGACTCAAACACCATTGGTGGCTTTCAATACAGTTATAAAATTAGAGCGTTTTCTGATGATTTAATCAGTGAATATACCAATTGTATCGATGTTGTATCCAGCCAATTATGTGATTTACCTCCTGTGTTTAATCAAAACAGTATTGCAGTGGCCTCTAACTTAAATGCATCTTGTCAAATTAATTTGAATTGGCAGGCCGCTAACAGCAGTTGCCCATCGGCAAACAATGTTCAATACAATGTTTACCGAAGCTCAAACCACAACTTTATTCCTGGTGCCGGTAATTTAATAGCAACAACTGGATTGAATGCCACTTCATTTAATGACATTACTGTCATGTCAGGACAACCTTATTACTATGTGATCAAAGCAGAAGACACGACAACAGCTGGCTCTGGCCCCAATAATGGCAATGAAACATTAGAGGTCAAAGAAATTGCCACAACCGCACTTGGCACATCAACGTTAGAAGGCACATTAATAGATGATGTTGATAATTTATCTATTATGGAATTAAGTTCAGTTTGGTCAATTAGTGCAGAACGTGCATCAAATGGCAGCTTGAGTTATCGCAGTGCAATAGAAGGCAGTAACACCTACCCCTCTAATATCTGTGCAAGAATGCATTCAACGACTTTTTCAATACCATTAGCACCAGCTGCCCCTCCCAATATTACCTATCAATCACGCTTTAACATCGAAATTGATTGGGATGGAGCTGTGGTTGAAATATCAACCGATGGTGGTGCCAATTGGGCGGATTTACCACCAAATGGCGGATACCCCAATGATTTTTCTAGCACAGGCACCCCACCCATAAATATTTGTGGTTATCCTGCTTCACAAGGTGCTTTTAATGGCAATACTGGAGGAGCCTTTGTTTCGGTTACTCATGACTTGTCGGCTTATCAAGGACAAACCGTACAAATCAGATGGAGCTTATCGACCGATCCAGGCTCTGAAGAAGAAGGTTTTTATTTGGATGAA
>JAJRQG010000006.1 GCA_024280395.1 Gammaproteobacteria bacterium
AGCAGAAAAGAAATGCGGAGATTCTAAAGCAGAAAAGAAATGCGGAGATTCTAAAGCAGAAAAGAAATGCGGAGATTCTAAAGCAGAAAAGAAATGCGGAGATTCTAAAGCAGAAAAGAAATGCGGAGATTCTAAAGCAGAGAAAAAATGCGGAGATTCTAAAGCAGAGAAAAAATGCGGAGAAATGAAAGCTGCTTCTAAGGTAGCTGACGATACTGCTGCCAAAGCCAAAGCTGCTAAAGTAGCTGAACAAGCTGCCGCTGCTGCCAAAGCCGAAGCTGCCAAAGTAGCTGAACAAGCTGCCGCTGCTGCCAAAGCCGAAGCTGCCAAAGTAGCTGAACAAGCTGCCGCTGCTGCCAAAGCCGAAGCTGCCAAGGTAGCTGAACAAGCTGCCGCTACTGCCAAGGCCAAAGCCGCTAAAGTAGCTGAGCAAGCTGCCGCTGATGCCAAGATCGAAACTGCTAGAATGGCAAAAGAAGCTGAAGCTGAAGCTGTTAGAATGGCAAAAGAAGCGGAAGTTGAAGCTGCTAAATTAGCAGAAGAAACAGCAGCAAAAGCAAGTGCTGCAATAGTTGCTGCTCCCTCATTTGATATGTCTAATGTTGATTTAGGTGATAAAACACCAGTTGGAGCTCAAAAAAGTGGTAACGCAGCCGGAACAATTCCTGCATGGACTGGAGGGATAACAAAACCACCTGCTGGTTATAAACAAGGAGATCATCACCAAGACCCTTTTGCATCTGATAAGGTGTTGTTTACTATAGATGCCAGTAACTATAAAGAATATGCAGATAGTTTGTCTGTAGGTCAAAAAGCCATGTTTGACAAGTATCCTGATACATATAAGATGAATGTCTATAAAACAAGACGTTCCGCTTCATTTCCTCAAAGAATATATCAGAAAACTATTGAAAATGGAAAGACTGGCAAATTGATAGCAGATGGTGAAGGTGTTGAGAATGTAGCTGAAGGTTTTCCATTTCCAAATCCTCAAAATGCTTATGAGTTAATGCTAAATCATAAACTTAAGTACAAGGGGTCAGGTGGCGTTAGATATAATAATCAAGTTGCTCCAACTGCTTCTGGTAGATATACAGTTGTAAAATTGAAAGAAGAACTTTTAGGTAAATACTATACTGAGGGCAATACAGTTGCAGATATAAACAATATTTTATTGTATTTTTATCAAGTTGTTGAATCTCCTGCGCGATTAGCTGGTCGTATATTATTGGTACATGAAACAATGAACCAAAAAGAAACTCCAAGACAAGCTTGGATTTATAACCCGGGTCAAAGACGTGTACGCAGAGCACCAAATGTTGCCTATGATAATCCAGGTACAGCATCAGATGGATTAAGAACCAATGATATGACAGACATGTTTAATGGTGCAATGGATAGATTCGACTGGAAAGTTGTGGGTAAGAAAGAAATGTATGTACCCTATAACTCATATAAAGTTCACAGCGGGGATTTAGATTATTCAGATATCGTTCGTCCAGGTCATCTAAATCCTGATTTGATGCGCTATGAGCTACACAGAATGTGGGTTGTTGAAGCCACTTTAAAAGAAGGTGTTAGACACATTAACTCAAGAAGAACTTATTATTTAGATGAAGATAGCTATCAAATCATGTTAACTGATCATTATGATAAGCGCGGTAATATTTGGAGATTCTCCGAAGCACATTCTATTAATTACTATGATGTACCAACATTTTGGTCTACAGTTGAGTCTCATCATGACTTGAGATCTGGACGATATGTTGCTGTTGGTTTAGACAATAAGGATCCAGTGAATACATTTAATGTTCCTTTAAGTGAAGCCAACTATACACCTCAAGCATTGAGAAAACGTGGCCGTAGATAATTTGTTAAATGTAAAATAATGATGATTAACAAAAGGCTGATTTTTTTTCAGCCTTTTTTTATTTAAAAAATCTATATTTTTATGTAAAAGAATTATTCAATTAATCAGCGTAACTGTAAATTTTGATGAGTTCCATATAACATAAAGAAAAAATGAAAGAGAAAAAATATGAATAAAATATTATTAATATGTTTAATGTTTTTATCTGTAAATGCTTTGGCTGAGAATCAAAAATCAGAAGTAATGGAGAAATTCCTACATTCTTTGTATCTTGATGTGAAAACAAATAATAAGTCTATTATAGCTGTTGGCGAACGTGGTCACGTTGCTATAAGTACAGATTATGGTATTACGTGGGAACAATCATCAAATGTTCCAACAAGAACAACATTAACAGCATTGTCTATGATAAACACTAATGTATGGGCAGTAGGACATGATACTACAATAATTCATAGCTCTGATTCTGGAAAGAATTGGGATGTTCAATTTGTTGATGTAGAAAGACAAATGCCCCTTTTGGATGTATTGTTTATTAATGAAAGCGAAGGTTTTGCAATTGGTGCTTACGGTACTTATTTAACAACTTTTGATGGTGGTAAAAATTGGAATGACTCGTTGATTTCGCCAGATGAAGATTACCATTTAAATAAGATTATTAAAATTGACCAGTTTAAGCTTTTTGTTGTTGCTGAAGCAGGTCATGCGTATAGAAGCTTCGATGCAGGGAAAAATTGGGAGAGTATGAAACTGCCATATTCAGGATCAATGTTTGGGGCGGCCTATTATAAAGAACAATTAATCCTTTATGGATTAAGAGGAAATGTATTGGTTTCCAATGATTTTGGAGATACATTTGAACAAATTAAGTCCCCAGTTCAAGACAGTTTATTTGGTTCAGTTCACACATTTAATAATAAGTTAATTATTGTTGGGGCAAATGGGGCTGTATTGCAATATAAAAACAATGCTTTGAATAGAATTAATTTACCTAATAATGATGGTGATTATACAGAAGTTCTATCAATCAAGAATAATCAATTGGTCTTTGTTGGTGAATCTGGCATAAGTAAAAAACAATTAAGGTAAAGAATTATGAGTAACAAAAATTCATCTATGGTCAACTTTTTACAAAATTTAATTTTTAACAATAAAAAAATCATACTTTTTATAATCCTGCTAATTACTGTCGGCATGTTGTATTTTGCGAGTCAACTTAGAGTTGATGCTGGATTTAAGAAGCAACTTCCTTTGCAACACGAATACATGAAAACTTTCATGGATTATGAAACAGAGTTTGGAGGTGCCAACAGGTTGCTAATTGCAGTAATGACAAAAGAAGGAGATATGTTTAATCCAAGTTTTTTTAAAACATTGGAAGCTGTCACTGATGATGTTTTTGCAATTAAGGGCGTGAGCCCCGCAAGTGTTACCTCAATATTTACTCCAAATGTCAGGTTCGTTGAAGTCGTTGAAGATGGTTTTGCAGGAGGCAATGTAATACCTTCTGACTTTCAAGCCAGTCCAGAAATGTTTGAAGTTGTTAGAGGAAATATTGTAAAAGCTGGTGTGGTTGGTCGTTTGGTTGCTGAGAATTTTAATGGAGCAATGGTTTGGGCTGAATTACTTGAAGAAGACCCAGTCTCTCACAAGAAAATAAACTATCAAGATGTCGCGGATCAACTAGAAAATATTAGACTTAAACATGAACAGGGCAATGAACAAGTATTACATGTTATCGGTTTTGCAAAAATAGTTGGTGACATATCAAACGGTGCTAAATCAGTTGTGTATTTCTTTGGTTTAGCATTATTTATTACAGCTATTTTACTGTATCTTTATTCAGGTAATATTAAGTTGACTATTTACCCTCTAATTTGTTCAGTTGTTGCTGTAATTTGGCAATTGGGTACTTTGAAGATATTGGGCTTTGGTATTGACCCAATGAATATCCTGACACCTTTTTTGATATTTGCGATTGGAGTAAGCCATGGTGTGCAAATGATATCTACTTGGACGGATGAAATTAGTACCCATAAACATGGAAAATGGGATGGAGAAAAAGCTGCTAAATTTACTTTCGCAGTTCTATTGGCACCAGGTATTATCGCTTTATTAAGTGATACGATTGGTTTTGCTACTATATATTTTATTGATATACGTATTATTCAAGAATTAGCCATAACTGCTACCATAGGTGTGGCATTAATTATTATCACTAATCTAATATTGTTGCCCATTCTTTTGTCAACGATAAACACCTCTAATTTGGGTGATTTTTGTGAAAGATGCAAACTTAAAAAGGACAAAGACTCTAAATTTTGGAGAGCTATTGCTGGTTTCATAAAAAATCCACTAGCAAGTATAGCAGTACTTGTGCTAATAGGGCTGTTTGGATTTGGTTATATCAAATCTCAAGAAATGCAAATCGGGGATTCTCAAACTGGAGTTCCTGAGTTGAGACCAGATGCACAGTACAATGTTGATGCGAAAACAATCAGTTCACAGTTTTCATTGGGTGTAGATATGATAAGCGTTATTGCAGAGTCAAGTGCAAATGCTTGCACTGAAAGCTATAAAGCAATGAGCAATATAGATCGTTTTGCTTGGCACATGGAGAATATACCAGGAGTACAAAAAGTGATTACATTGTCACAGTATGCGAAAGTAATTACTTCGGGTTGGAATGAAGGCAATCCAAAATGGCGTGCATTGTCTAGAAATAACTATGTAATGCGCCAAAGTTTATCTAGCATTGAAACTGATACAGGTTTGTTGAACAAGGATTGTAGTACGATGCCAATTATGATTTTTACAGAAGATCACAAAGCAAGTACCATTAACAATGTAGTGGCGGCAGTTAACAAATACAGGGTTGATAATCCACCAAAAATGGATGCAAATTTAACAAAATTAGTCAGTGCAATATATGCTTTTGATGATTCTGATTTGGCTTCAATTAAAGTATTGGTACAAGCTGCTCGTTTACTGAGTGAAAACCCCGCTGAAAAGTACAGTCAAATAGTAAATTTCACAGATGGTATGGATATTAATAATTCAGAAGATATAAAGACACTAAATGATGAAGTAAACACATACAAATTAAACAACCCGCATAAACTTACTCAGTTAGATGAGTTAGCAGAAGGAGAGGTTAGATTTAGATTAGCAACAGGCAATGTTGGCGTGATGGCCGCGACTAACGATGTTGTTAAAAAAGCTCAGATGCCTATGTTGATAATGGTCTATGCAGCAATTGTTGTACTGTGTTTGCTTACATTTAGAACATTATTGGGTACCTTGGCTATCGTTATACCATTGGCATTAGTTTCATTTCTTGCTTATGCACTAATGGCCTTTATGGGAATTGGATTAAAGGTAAATACATTACCTGTAGTAGCGTTGGGAGTTGGTATTGGTGTTGATTATGGAATCTATATATTCAGCAAGATGCAGGAGTTCTTGAAACAAGGAAGGAGTTTATATGATGCTTACTATGATACTTTGAGATTAACGGGTAAAGCCGTATTCTTTACCGCAGTTACATTGGCAGTGGGTGTTGGAACATGGATGTTCAGCGACTTACAGTTCCAAGCTGATATGGGTGTATTACTTGCATTTATGTTTGTATTGAATATGTTAGGAGCATTACTAATTCTACCCGCATTGGCATTTTGGTTAATGCCAAAATATAGAAACCCATCTTAAACCCAAAAAACTCTCTAGCAATACAAACAATTTGTATTGCTAGAGAGTATAATAATGCCTTTCATCATTGAATAAAATAAATGTCTGACACTGTTATTGTGAGAATTAATGAAAAATTAATTCCAGAATTACAAATTAATTACAACGCAGATACTAATGTTGCGAGCTATCGCGACATTTCCGACTGGTCTGATATTGCTGTCGAATCACAACAACAATTAATTCTAATAGTTGCTGCGAATTTAGTATTGTCCAAACAAGTAAGAATCCCCAGCAAAAATGAAGAAATAATTAGGCAATCTATACCATTTACACTCGAAGAATTTATTGCCAATGATATTGATAAAAATCATTATGCTTACAGGCAATTGTCAGAACAAAACTTATTGGTTGCTGTGATTCAAAGATCTATGATAGAAAAGATACAACTTGAATTAAAGAATAATGGTTTAGAATGTAAAAAAATGCTGTCGGAACTTTTCACTGTTCCATATCATTTGGGTAAACTATCAATAGTGTCTATTAAAAATCATTACATAGTTAGGGATGGTCATACGGGTACTGTTGTTTCTGAAAATCTGTTAAAAACTTATATTCAATCATCTAGTACAGATGATCAGATTATTTACACACAGCAAGAATTAGACCAGTCTGAATTTCCGAATGCTGAAATAAAAAGAATAGACATTCCAATGCTACAAGCCATGACAGTGACTTCGCAAGAGAGCGTGAATTTATTTCAAGCTCAGTATTCTCAACAGGATGATAAATCCAAGTCGAAAAGTCCATTATTGAAGATATTGGTATTATTTTCTGTGTTGGTTGTTAGTTGGTTGGCGATTAACGGTTATAACTTATGGAAAATTTCTGGTCAAATTAATGCAATAAAAGAAAAGCAAGCCAAGTTGTTAATGGAATTAATTCCAAATGCTAGCCAAACAGAAAAAAAAGACCCTTATTCAGCCATCCAATCAAGATTGAAAATTTCTCAAAACAGCCAATCGAATTACAGAAATGTGGGTTTTATCCAATCCATGTATTATGTTGGTCAAACTTTGCTAGATCATCCGACTATTCAAGTAGAATCGTTGAGACAAAGAGAGGCAAAACTAGAGGTATCTGTCAGAGCACCAGACACGGGTAAATTAAACTCTTTTCAATCGAGTCTAGAGAACAATGTATTGGCGATGAAAGTAAAAACAGGAACCAGAGAAGTCAATAATAACGGCGTAAACTCAGTAATAACCATGGAGTCATTGTAATGAAATGGTTTGATGAACTCACTTCTCAAGAACAGAAATTAATCAAAATTGGCTTGATTATTTTGCTGCCAGTGATTTTATGGAAATTTATCTATATGCCGATTACAGTGTCCTATCAATCTAAGCAAAAACAGTTAATTAAATTGCTTGGCCAATACGAAGAAATGGAGTTATCCAAAGGTGAGTTAAAAGTTCAAGGAAACATAAGTCAAAGATCTCAAAGAGACAACAATGTACCTTTTATTGCTTGGATTGATGAACAATTAACCAAGAATGGATTGGCTCAATTTGTGATTCGTTCAGAACCCAAAGACAATCAAACACTTATTTTAACTTTTGAAAGTGTTGTGTTCGATGAATTGGTGGTCTGGTTAGAACCATTGGAAAAGAATTATTCCATTAGAATTTCAGAAGTGGATATTAACCTAACCGATAAAAATAATGGTTTGTGTAATGCAAGAATAACCTTGGAAGAAAATTAATGAAATTATTTAAATATCTAATCTATTTAATTATCCTATCTATTTTGGTGGTTAGCTTTACTCCATTAAAGTTATATTACTCTAAAGTTTCAAAAAATTTAAAACCCCTTCAATTGGAAGGTATCAGTGGTTCAGTGGTAAAAGGCTCTGCGCAAAGCCTTAAATATCTGGGATTAGATGTTGGCCAAGCCAATTGGCTAATGTATCCAAGCTCATACAATCAAATGACATTAAACTTAAATGTTCGAGATGAACTATATGATTTTAAAGGTGATTTTATCATAGATACAAACAATGAAAGTTTGAACAATGTGTTGGGGACATTGGATTGGTCGCTTATTCAAAAAGCCATCAATTTTAATCGAGGTGAAATGTCTGGTTATGTACAATTCGATTTTCAATACATAGAATTTAAAAATAGAGTTCCTGAAAGAATTATTGGCAAGGCTGTGACCAAAGATTTAAAAATCCTCAAGCCGATAAACAAAGAAATTGGTGAAATTGAAGTAGAATTTGTTTCAGATAATCCATCAATTATTGTTGGGCAAGTCAACAGTAAATCCAATGTCATCAATGTATCAGGTGCTATATATATTCACAAAAATCACCGTTGGGAAGTAAAACTCACCTTAATCCCAATGCCAGGCGAATACGAAATAGCCTATGCCATACAAAATATAGGTGACCCCAGAAGAGGCGGTGGCCGTTCATTAAATATGGCAGGATTTTATTAGTCACACAAAAAAAGCGGAAATATCTCCCGCTTTTTTGATTAACAATTAATCCTTAGTAATTAATCTGCGTCTAACCCCGTCATACCCATAATATTATACCCAGCATCTACATAAGTAATTTCACCAGTAATGCCTTTGGCCCAATCAGAACACATAAAAGTTGCAGCATTGGCTACATCCTCTTGTGACACTGTGGTACGTAAAGGAGATTTTTCTGCCACATGATCCAACATCTTTTTGAAATTGCCGATACCAGATGCAGCTAAGGTTTTAATCGGCCCTGCTGAAATGGCATTTACACGAGTTCCTTCAGCACCCAAAGAGTAAGCCATGTATCTTACATTGGCTTCTAGTGCGGCTTTAGCTACACCCATCACATTGTAATTGCTCATGGCTTTTACTGCGCCCAAATAACTCAAGGTTAACATAGAACCATTTCTTCCTTTCATCAAGTCACGCCCAGCTTTGGCCAGTGCAGCATAAGAATACGAGCTAATATCCATTGCTGTCTGATAACCTTCACGGGTTAAATTCTGTAAATAATCACCTTGTAACAATTCACGTGGCGCAAAGCCAACTGAGTGAACAATAATGTCAATACCATCCCATTGTTTTGCAATTTCTGAGAATACATTGTCGATTTCTTCATCGCTTTGAACATCACAAGGCAGCATAATACTTGAACCTGTGATGGCTGCGATTTTCTGAACACGCTTTAATAATTTTTCGTTCTGATAAGTGTATGCGATTTCAGCACCTTCGCGGTGAAATGCTTCTGCAATTGACCATGCAATTGAACGATTGCTGGCTACACCAACGATTAAGGCTTTTTTGCCTTAAAGTAAACCCATAGTTGTCCCCTAAGATTTGAATTGATTAAGGAGTGTAATCATACGTTAGTTAAAATTAAAATTCATCTTTTTACACTCTTAATCTATAATATCACGTTTTATTCAATCAAACTTTAATGCCAAAAGCAAAAATATATATTTATACAGATGGATCATGTTTGGGAAATCCTGGGCCAGGTGGATGGGCAGCTTTGATGCGCTATAAATCTACCGAAAAAATGTTTAGTGGTGGACAGCTCGATACCACCAATAATCAAATGGAATTAATGGCAGTGATCGAAAGTTTAAAAGCACTGACAAAACCTTGTGATATAGAATTATTTACGGATTCAAAATATGTATTGGAAGGATATACCAAGTGGATGGATGGTTGGAAGAGAAGAGGCTGGAAAAAATCTGATAAGAAACCTGTTTTAAACAAAGAGTTATGGATGGAACTTGATCAACAAGGTCAGCAACATGAAATTGAATGGCACTGGGTAAAAGGGCACAGTGGCCACGAAGAAAATGAACGTGTTGATCAATTGGCTCGATTGGAAGCAGAAAAAATAAAGGATATTCATGGCGATAAATAATTCAACCAGACAAATTTGTTTAGATACAGAAACAACAGGTATTGGTCACAACATTGGCCATCGGATACTTGAAATTGGTGCCGTTGAAGTCTTCAATCGTGAAATTACAGGCAATCAATATCAGCAGTACATCAACCCAGAACGAGAAAGTGATCCTGGTGCGTTAGAAGTTCATGGTATAACCACACAATTTCTCAGTGATAAGCCAGCCTTTGCTCGTATAGTTGATGAATTTATTGCTTATGTTAAAGGTGCAGAGTTGATTATTCACAATGCGCCGTTTGACGTGGGCTTCATTAATATGGAACTTATGTTGTGTGGCAAAGATTTCAAAATCCAAGATGTTTGCACAATTACAGACTCACTAGATTATGCTCGCAATAAACACCCTGGTGCAAGAAATTCATTGGATGCCTTATGTAAACGATATGGTGTGATCAATGAACACCGTACATTACATGGTGCATTGTTAGATTCACAGATATTGGCTGAAGTTTACCTGATGATGACAGGTGGGCAAACCAAGTTAAATTTAGATGCTGGTAACTCAGGAAACTCTGCTGGTGGTTTTACCTTAAATTTAAAAGATTTACCGCCTTTAACTTTGGTAAAAGCGACAATAGTGGAAGAACAAGCTCACCAAGACTGGTTGGACAAATTGTCAGAAAAAGAAAAAAAAGAATTCATCTACCAAATAGATGAATAATTTTATTACAAAACAGACCTAAAACGCTACAATACACCCTATTCACAACAATAAAAAATAGAACAAAACCATGTTAGATCCTCAATTACTTAGAAACGACATCGAAGCAACAGCAAAAGCCTTGGCAACCCGTGGTTACCATTTGGATGTTGAAGCGTGGAATGAACTAGAGAAAAACCGCAAACACTTTCAGGTGCTGCAAGAAAAATTGCAAAACCAACGCACAGTCGTTTCCAAGTCGATAGGGCAAGCAAAAGCCAAAGGTGAAGATGCACAACCATTTTTTGACCAAGTCAAAGAGATAGGGCAAGAACTGGACGAAGCAAAAAAACAATTTGAAGCCATACAAAAAGAAGTGGCAAAAATCACCTTGTATACACCAAACTTAGCGCAATCTGATGTGCCTGTTGGTAAAGACGAGGAAGACAATGTTGAAGTAAGAAAGTGGGGCACACCAACAGAATTTTCATTCAAGCCCAAAGACCATGTAGATTTAGGCATTAAAAATTCATGGTTAGATTCTGAAAGCGCAGCCAAATTATCAGGTTCTAGGTTTACTGTATTGGGTGGATCTATTGCAAAATTACAGCGTGTTTTGGCACAATTTATGTTGAATACACACACTGAAAAAAATGGTTATCATGAACATTACGTGCCTTTTCTCGTCAATGATGTTGCAATGACAGGAAGCGGGCAATTGCCCAAGTTTGCAGACGATGCATTTATCACAACAGATGATAAGTATCTAATTCCAACCGCTGAAGTTCCATTAACAAACTTATATGCAGGAACGATTCTTAAAGACAGTGATCTGCCCATAAAGATGACCGCGCATACACCTTGTTTTCGTAAAGAAGCAGGCAGTTATGGCAAAGACACCCGTGGCATGATTCGCCAACACCAATTTGAAAAAGTTGAAATGGTACAAATTGTTCATCCCAATGAATCAAACCAAGCATTGGAAGACATGACCGCTTGTGCTGAAGGCATATTGAAAGCTTTGGAAATTCCATTTAGAACCATTGTATTATGTACTGGTGATATGGGATTCGGCGCAGCCAAGACCTATGATATCGAAGTATGGTTACCTGGTGAAAACCAATACCGTGAAATTTCCTCATGCAGCAACTGCGAAGATTTCCAAGCCCGCAGAATGCAGACTCGTTTCCGCGAAGAAGGCGTGAAAAAGCCCCAACTGTGCCACACACTGAATGGCTCTGGTTTAGCCGTTGGCAGATGCTTAATCGCCGTTATGGAAAACTACCAAAACGAACATGGCTCAATCCGTATTCCAAAAATTTTACAACCTTATTTTGGTGGTTTGGAAGTGTTGTCATAACTTTTTACTACCATGAAGGAATTGAAGAACATGAAGGAAAAGAACCAAAAATCATGGGTAAACTGGTATCGGGTAGTTGGCTTTAGTCAACACTTGTCAATTTAAAAGTGTATATTGCTTAATGTATAGTAACTCTTAATTCGCGAATCCAGCCTAAATTATTCATACAAAAGATGTAGTTATTCTTTATATCTTTACCTGTTAATTCATAATGGTTTTGGGTTGATTTTAATTTTTTAACACAATAATTAAGATCACTATGGTAATTGATGTTATATATTCGTTCATTATTAGAATCGACTCTTACCCAATAGAAATTACTAAGGGCATTATCTGTCAAATTCATTGACTCGCTAATATTATAAAATTTCTTGTTGCATGAAGTAAGCAATAATAAAATTAGTCCAAAGAAATAAACAGTGTTTCTTGTGTTTTTAACCTTCAAGCTCTTCATGGTAAACCAGTCTTTTCAAGTTTAAAACACCAATGCCAAGGTTCATAACAAATACCAGTGGTGTTTCCTTTGGGATAAGTCATATAAAAATCGAACTTGTTGGCATTGTTTTCTAGCCATTTGAAAGCAGGGGATTGGTCAAATTCTTCTTCAAGAATGGCGGCATCTTTGCTGCCGATGTCAATGGCGCATCCTGTGTGGTGTTCACTGTAACCAGGCAGGGTATTGACTTTTAATATATTTTCAATCTTTTCGTCTTTGTCTAATTTTGCTTGAATCAATTCTTTTTGGTACTCCATGCTGCGGAATGCAGAGATGATTTGTAAGTTGATACCATCAATTTTTGCAAATTTCTGCATGCGCTGCCATGCTAGCTTGGCGCGTGGGTGGAGAAATACCTCTCTATTAAACATATCTTTATTGCATGAATCTAACCGACAGGCTTCCGAAAAATGTGGAAAGTCATAGTCTTCAAGGTCATAATCAATAAAATCCATGTTGTAAAATCCGATGAAATCATGCCAATAATTAGCCCAGCCACTGTCACCTGAACTTAAAATAAGTTTGGCTTCTGTATTGATGTTTTGATGGTGATATTTTTCTTTAATGATGTATTGAGTTTTGTTATTGATGATTTTTATTTCACCCAGTCGTTTGTCATCTAACAAATCTTTAATCCAGTATAGGTGTTGACTTCGTTTGCTTAAATAAATTCTATTCATCTAATTTTCTCAATATTCTGTTCCCAGTTTTTTCCGTCAAAGGTATCAAATTTTAAATCAAACGTTGAATAGTCATCTAAACACCGAACATTAACACTCCAACAATCAGGGTGTGAACGGGGCTGATAGAATGATTTTACACCACAGTGTTTACAAAAATAGTGTTGTGCAATTTTTTTATTGAATTGGTATTTACTTAAATTGTTCCAATCGCTTGTTAGTTGAAACTGGTCTTTTGCAATAATTAAGTGAATGTAGGCGAGTTTTTCACACATGCTACAGTTACAAGCAGTCATATCACTGGATTCTATTGGGTTTTCTAGGTTAATTGTGAAACGGACATCTTGACAATGACAACCGCCTTTATATTCATGTGTGCTCATGTTATAAATGATACTTGATTTGTACAATTGTTCAATCATATATTATCAATTGCCTACAAAATATGCGATAATCCCGCGGCTTAAAAACACACAATTGTCAATTTAGACAACCATCAAAATTTTTGGAGAACAAATATGAGTTTTTTAATTTCTGACGCAGCAGCACAAACAGCAGGAGCAGCACCATCAGGAGGTGGATTGGCTTCATTAATTCCTTTGGTTCTAATATTTGGAGCCATGTATTTCTTAATGATTCGGCCCCAACAGAAAAAAATGAAAATGCACCAAGCTATGGTAGAAGCTTTAGGCAAAGGCGATGAAGTGACAACCAATGGCGGCATATTGGGAAAGATTATTTCTTTGGATGATTCATTCGTCAGTGTTGAAATTGCGCAAAATGTCACCATAAAGATACAACGCGGGGCCATTGCTGCTGTTCTTCCTAAGGGAACCATCAAGGCAATTAAATAAAAATAACTAACAGGACCAATCATGAATCATTATCCATTGTGGAAAAATTTGCTAATCGTTGTGGTATTAGCACTGGGCATTTTTTATGCCCTGCCCAATATTTATGGGCGCAGTGAAGTTGTTCAAACCAGTGCAATCAAAGATCAGGTAGTTGATGAAACACTTATTGCCATTATTTCTGATAAATTGAAAGCGGGAAATCTTTCGGATTTTGAATCATCTATCGAGAAAGACACAGTAATCACTAAATTTTCAAGTATTGAAGAACAGTTTAAAGGCAAAGAGATTCTTGATGGTTTATCTGGTTATAAATCTGCATTGAATTTAAAGCCCAATGTTCCAGAGTGGTTATCTGATGCTGGTGGTAAAGCGATGAATTTAGGCCTTGACTTAAAAGGCGGTGTGTATTTCTTAATTGAAGTAGACATGGAGGAAGCTTTGGCTATTAAATTTAATCAATTGCGTGGAGATTCCATTCGAATTTTGTCTAAAGCTAAAATCTCAAAAAAGAGTTTAAAGTGGGTTAATGATAGATTGGTGATAAAGTTTAAATCGGAAGAATTGGCAGATAGAGCCTTTGAAAAACTGCGCAAACAAATCAATGAGGTGGGTTTTAAGCGCAGAGAAGTAGATGGCATGGAAGCTTTGGTCGGTACCATTCGTGATAAGGCTATTTCTGATATAAAAATCAAAGCAATAGAGCAAAACATTACGACGATTCGTTCACGCGTTAATGAGTACGGTGTGGCAGAACCTATCGTACAAAAACAAGGTGCGGAAAGAATTATTGTTCAATTACCCGGCGTTCAAGATTCATCAGAAATCAAAGAAACACTGGCTTCAGTGGCTACACTAGAATACCGTGCAGTGGATATGAGCCCTAATCACAATGCACTCGCTATTCAACAATCTGGAAAACCAGCACCGTTGGGTTATAAAATGTACATGCATGAAGATGGGTATCCAATACTGTTGAGTAAACGTGTGATTGTTTCGGGCGATCAATTGGTGGATGCCAGCGCTTCAACCGATCAGAATGGGCGTCCTTCTGTAAGTGTTCGATTAAACAAAGTGGGTGCTAAACGCATGTTAGATTTTACCCGTGAAAATGAAGGCAATAATATGGCCGTTGTTTTTAAAGACAGAGAATTTATTGGCAAAGACCCTGAAACTAAAAAGAACTTATACAAACCCAGAGAACTAGTGATCAGCAATGCAACTATTAATGGTGTTTTTAGTGGCCGTTTTGAAACAACTGGTAATTTTACGACCAAATTTACCACTAAACTTGCCTTGCAATTGCGTTCAGGTGCATTGTCTGCTCCAATTGAAATTGTCCGTGAAAAAACCATCGGACCATCCTTGGGTAAGGACAACATTGATAAAGGTTTTAAATCAGTAATGATTGGATTTGTATTGGTGTTGTTATTTATGCTTATATACTACAGAATGTTTGGTGTGGTAGCGAATATTGCATTGATGTTCAATGTCGTGTTGATTGTAGCTGTGTTGTCAATGTTTGGAGCAACTTTAACCTTGCCAGGTATTGCTGGAATTGTATTGACGGTGGGTATGGCAGTTGATGCAAATGTGTTGATCTTTGAACGCATAAAAGAAGAATTGGCTTTGGGCAATACGCCTCAAGGCAGTATTAAAGCCGGATATGACAAAGCATTGTCAACCATTGCTGATGCAAATATTACCACTTTTATCGCTGCCATTGTATTGTTTGCTTTTGGTACTGGTCCCATCAAGGGCTTTGCGGTTACATTAAGTATAGGTATCATGACTTCTATGTTTACAGCCATCATGGTAACTCGTGCTATTGTCAATAAGATTTATGGCAGTAAGACTAAACTTAAATCACTTTCAATCTAAGGAGAATTACATGAATTTATTGGGAAAAATTAAATTTGATTTCATGGGTAAACGCAAGTTTGCGATGATTTTCTCTTTGACATTAATTGTTATTTCTATCGCTTCAATTGCTACTCGTGGTTTAAATTTTGGTTTGGATTTTACGGGTGGAACGACAGTAGTTGTAGACTTTGATAAAGATGTTGGCTTAGATACCATACGTGAAGCTTTAGAAGACAACAGCTTTATAGATGCATCGGTGCAAAATTTTGGTTCATCTAAATCTGTTCAAGTCAGGTTTCAATCTGAAAGTGATGCTCAGTCGCAACAATTAAGAGACCATTTGGACGAAATTATCCAGCCCTTAGATTCATCTGCCAAAGTTGGTAAGGGTGAATTTATTGGCCCACAAGTTGGAGAGGAGTTGGTCGATCAAGGTTCTTTGGCAATATTGTATGCCATCATTGGTATATTGTTGTACGTAACAATGCGTTTTGAATGGCGTTTTTCTGTAGGTTCAGTGGTCGCTCTGGTACACGATGTGATTATTACTGTGGGTGTTTTTTCAATTATACAAATGGAATTTGATTTGACCATACTGGCAGCTTTGCTGGCAGTAATCGGTTACTCATTAAATGATACAATTGTGGTATTTGATCGTGTTCGTGAAAATTTTAAAGGACTAAGAAAAAAAACGCCCAGCGAAGTATTTAATATCTCGATTGCTCAAACCTTGTCTAGAACAGTGATTACTTCTATGACTACATTATTGGTGTTGTTGGCATTGTTCGTTGTTGGAGGCGCCATGATTCATGGTTTTGCCTTTGCATTGATTGTGGGTGTAGTGATTGGTACTTATTCTTCTATTTTTGTGGCATCAACTGCGACACTGTCTTTGGGTATTTCTAGAGAAGATTTGATGCCCGTAGAAAAAGAAGGTGCAAATTTAGATCATATTCCATAATTGAATTGTTCAATTCATGAAAATATGGGATGAAATAAAATATTTACTGGAACAAGGACGTTCTCTTTATCTCTTAACTGTTGTTGAGTCTTCAGGCAGTGCGCCAGGTAGAGTGGGTTTTAAAATGTTGGTTTCTGATTCTGGTTATCTGCTTGGATCAATTGGCGGCGGTATCATGGAGTTCAACTTGGTTGAAAAGGCCAAGCAATTACTTAAGGACAACATTGTAGATCACCATATTGTCTATCAAGATCACCTAGGTTCTTCCCAATCTAGTTCAGGTATGATTTGTTCAGGCTCACAAACAATTGCATTCAACTGTCTTTCTCGTGATGATTTGATGTTGGTGTCTGCATGTACGCAAGCTCCTAATATGGTTGAATTTAGTCCAGAAGGAATTCGTTCTGTCGCACAGGATATTCCTGAACAATTTTCAGTGAACTTTTCTGATGTTTGGAGTTATACCGAATTAATCAATACAAATGTCAAGCGTGTGGCTCATATTTTTGGAGCAGGGCATGTGAGCATTCCAACATCCGAACTATTATCATCAATAGGTTTTGATGTACGTTTGTATGATAATCGAGAAGAGTTGAATACATTACAGGGCAACAACTTTGTATCAGTTAAAAAAATTATTGACTATCAAGATGTCTTAAATCAGGTGGAGATAGGAGAACAAGACTTTATTTTGCTGATGACTCATAAATTCACTGAAGACAAATTAATCTTAACGCAGTTGCTAGATATTCAATGTGAGTATATTGGCGTGTTGGGCAGTCAGAACAAAATTAAAGTGATGTTTGATGCTTTGTTAAAAGCTGGTGTAGAAAAAAAACTACTGGACAACATTTATGCGCCTATTGGTTTAGATATAAACAGTAGAACCGTTCAAGAAATTGCAGTTAGTATTGTTGCAGAAATTATTAAAGTAAGAAATATATAATTTATTCTTCGTTAGTGCAAACTTTTAATACTTTTTGTAAATACTCCGGATCAAAATCTTTCATAAAACTTCTAGCATCTTCATCCTTACAATCGTAATCGGTTAATATCGATTTGAAATTGATGGCAGCACCATCATAATTTTCCATTCTTAAGAAAGTATTAGCAGCTTTTCTTTTGGTGTTTAATTCTAGTTTTTGGGCAGGTGTTAAGTTCTGATTTTTTAACTCAACTTTTTCACGGGTAATGTACCAGCCTCCAAAACCAACTACACCCAAAGCAATAACAGCAGATAAAATATAAATAATCAACTGCATGGATTTAGAGCGTCCATCAGAAATCGGCATAAAGCCTTGAGTGGCTGTTGAGTCACTGCTTTCTAGTTTTCTGATCCATTTCTCAAGAATGCTGGTCAGTTGATCCGCTGATTGATAACGGTCATCAGGAGATTTGGCTAATAATTTGTCTAAAATGGGTTGTAGAGCAGACTTTTCTTCTGGTAAATTTGGTGGAGGTTCATGTACATGTGCATAACTGATGGCGAAAGTATCATCGCCTTCAAATAATTTTTTGCCGATTAACATTTCATACATGACAACGCCTAACGCATACAAATCAGAGCGCTCATCAATCTCTTTGCCCAGTGCACGTTCAGGACTCATATAATGTGGGGTACCTACAACTGCTCCAATGCGGGTAAACTCAGAAACCTTGCCCTGAGCTTTTGCAATACCAAAATCTAACAGTACGGCTTGTCCTTCTTCATTAAACATGATGTTTTCAGGTTTAATGTCACGATGCAATGTTTTTCTGTGGTGAGAGTGAGCCAGTGCGCTGCTCATTTCTTTCATGATTTTCAGAACTTCAGCGTCTTCGAGCGTACTTTTTTCAAGTTTCTGTTTTAAATCACCACCAGGCAAAATTTCCATTGCAAGGTAATAATGTTTCTCAACGACACCACAAGCAAAAACTGTGACAATATTGGGGTGATTGAATTGTGCTACTGTATTGCCTTCTTGTTGTAGGTCCTCAAGAATTTTTGGATCGTTACTGCTGGGAGAAACAATTTTAACTGCAACTTGACGTGTTGGTTCTAATTGTTCACCAAGATAGACTTTGGCCATTCCACCTTGGCCTATTTCTTTGATTAGTTTAAAATTCGGTATTTTTAGAAGTTCTTCGGACACAGCTAAGCTCTTATTTATGTAAATGTTATTCTAACTAAAATAGAAGATAATTAAATCAAATTTGTAAACAATATTCACAATTAACGCCAAAATTTGACTTTCATCTTTATTAAATTCCATTATTCACTCGAGCTGCATGCTAGAATAACTTTTTTCTATAAACAAATCTTTCGTTGCCTATGTTTAATTACTTTGATAATCACAAAGAATCCATGAGAAAAGTCGATACAGCGTGGTTGAGAATGGAATCTCCTTCAAATTTAATGATGATTACAGGTTTGATGTTTTTAGATAAGTTGCCAGATTATCAGAATTTTTTGCAGATGATTGAGAAGAACTTCCTTAGCTATCGCAGATTTAAACAGAAAGCCGTTATTTCAACAGGTGGAACTTATTGGCAAGACGATGAATTTTTCGATATCAAAGGACATGTTAGAAGGGTGGCATTGCCAGGAAAAGCCGATTATGCAGAGTTACAAGACTTTGTTAGTGATTTGGCATCAACCCCATTGGATAAAGCAAAACCCCTGTGGCAATTCCACATCGTTGAAAACTATGACAAAGGCCCTGTTTTAGTTTCAAGAATTCACCACTGTTATGCAGATGGCATCGCCTTGATTCAAGTGCTATTATCAATGACCAGTGCCGATAGGAAAAAAAGCTTAGAATTAACACCTGAAAGTAATAACAAAGAACATCACCGTAAACTGGGCATGTTGAAATCTGTGATTAATCCAGCCAAAAAACAGTTCAATAATTCTTTAAAAATTGCCAATCAAATCAAAGAATTGGGTGCAGAAGCTTTTGCAAACCCTGCATTGATCGAAAAAGGTGTTTCGGAAATTGCTGATATTGCAGGAGAGTTATTCAATGCATTAACGCTTCCCGATGATCCTCCAACGGTATTCAAGGCAAAACTCAGTGTTAGAAAAAATGCGGCGTGGGCAGAATCTATCGAATTGGGGAAAGTTAAAGCCATCGCTTATGCAACAGGAACAACCGTAAATGATGTGTTGATTTCAAATTTGGCAGGTGCTTTGCGAAAATACATGTTGAAAGTTGGTGAAAACCCCGATGATATTGTTATTAATGCAACGGTTCCTGTAAATTTAAGACCGCTAGAACATGCCAAGAATTTGGGTAATCATTTTGGTTTGGTTTTTTTGAAGTTGCCCATTTTTGAAAGTAATCCACTAAAAAGGTTAAGCTATATTCATGATGAAATGAATGAGTTGAAAAAATCTAAACAAGCGATTGTTTCGTTTGGGTTGTTGAGTGCTATAGGTATGGCTCCAGCAGCTGTCCAAACCATGCTTTTGGATCAGTTTTCACAAAAAGCTACTACGGTGTTGACCAATGTTCCTGGACCGCAAGTTCCTTTATATATTTCGGGTACTCGAGTAGAGAAAATCATGTTTTGGGTTCCACAAAATGGCACAATTGGCATGGGAATTAGTATTTTATCCTACAATGGGAAAGTTGAATTTGGCCTAATTGTGGACAAAAATTTGGTCTCAGACCCTGAAAATGTGATTAAAGAATTCCCCAATCAATTTGAACACCTGATGGATTGCCTGATGATGCACCCTTGGGATGGGCAAATTCATGCAGATATTCTTGATTAGGAACTATCTATGAAAAATAAATTTTTGATATTGTTGTTGGTTAGTTGCGTTTTAAATGCGGGAGTAATTTTCGAATCGGTTCCTGGCAGTATTGATTCGAGTAAACAGTATGTGATTTATTTGCACGGAGCCATTATTGAACGCGGCGATAAGAAACCCATTCACCCCAGATTCGGCCTGTATGATTTTCCTGCTATTCAACAAGCATTCGCTGATAAAGATCTGGTTTTGATCTCAGAACAAAGAAAACCAAGGACAGTTCCCAAAGTATATGTTGAGAAAATTAAAAACCAAGTCGATTTGTTGATAAAAAAAGGTGTGCCAGCTAAAAACATTACCATTGTCGGGTTTTCAAAAGGAGCAGGCATTACAATCATTGCTTCTGACAGAATAAAAAATACTGAATTGAACTATGTAATAATGGCCAATTGCGGTGATTGGTATGAACAGTCAGAAATATTAATGAAATTACAATTAACCGGACATGTTTTGTCGATTTTCGAAGAGTCAGATGCTCCTGGAACTTGCAGAAAAATAGTCGGTAGATCTAAAAACATACAATCTTTTAAAGAAATTAAAACCCAAACAGGCAAAGCACATGGTACATTTTTTCTTCCCAGAGATGTGTGGATGCAGCCAGTATTCGATTGGATATTTCGAAAAAAATAATTACCGAAATTTTCTATTTTTCAGATAATAGTTAAGTAAAATCACCCCACAAACTGTGGATAGCTGCCAAAATTGCAGGAGCCATGGTTTCAGTTCTTAATATTCTTTGTCCAAATTGAATACCAGTTAAGCCAGTATTTTTTAATAATTTTAAATCGTTGACTGACCAACCTCCTTCTGGGCCAATAACAATCTCAAACTCTTGCCATTTATGCTTAGATACTTGTCCAATGGTTTGATTTTCTTCTGGCTCTAACAATAGCCCTAAGTGTTTGAGCAGAGAATAATCTTGAATAGAGATTGGAGACAATATTTCAGGAATGTCAGCGCGAAAACTTTGTTCACAAGCGCTGATAGAAATATTTCTCCAGTGTGTCATTTTTTTTTCTAGTCGAGAGCTTTTTAACTTTACTTCGCAGTATTCACTGATGATGGGTTGAATGGTGGAAATGCCCAGTTCAGTGGCTTTTTGCACGGTATAATCCATGCGCTCACCTTTGCTCAGTGACTGAACCAGCGTGATGTTCAATTTAGATGGTGCGATGGTTTGAATGGCTTCGATTAAATTAATTTCTAGATTCTTTTTATTATTGGTCACAATTTCGGCGAGGAATTCTAGTCTTTGATGGTTGAATATTTTTAAGGTGTTGCCAATTTTTAGTCTTAGGACATTGCGCAAATAGTGAGCCCGTTCGTTCTCAATAAGAACGTTTTGTCCTACTTCTGCAATAAATGGATAATAAATTCTGTGTAATCTCATGGCTTATATTATAATCACATTACTTGATTATGAGAAAACAATTGCAACAACGAATTACAAATTTTTTATTAATCCTTTTTTCGATTATTTTTTTACAGGCTTGTGCACCCACAAATTATGTATATGTGAAAAAGACCAATCCAGATATACATAAAATAAATCAAGTGATGATTATGGTGGAATATTTGTCTATTAAGGATGATTTGAAAGGTTTTTGGAATTTTGATGAAAACAGTAATTTAGAAAACCAAGATAAACTATATGATATTGCAGCCAATATGCTAAAGTCAAAGGATTATAAATTAGCAGACAAAGTCTTGAAAAGCAGTGGCTTGATCATTGATAGAGGATATTTGGTGGATCATTTGATAGATAAAAAGAGACAATCTCAACCCATTGAGCCCCCTTATATTCTAAGAAGTGTCAATTTGGATAATACCACTATCCAAGGCTTGGAGGAGTTACTGCTTGAACTCAATGCCCCTGTCAGTAATGTGATGTCAGATATGCGCAGTTTTGTTAAGAATAATTTCGTTAAACAAACTAAAACACTTGGTTTGTCCTCCGAAACTGCAATTTTGATTATTCAGAGCTACAAACCTCGCGTATCTATATTTGCTGACATACAAGTAGATTTAGTTTCTTCTGC
Organism: Gammaproteobacteria bacterium; assembly: GCA_024280395.1. Classification (GTDB taxonomy): domain Bacteria; phylum Pseudomonadota; class Gammaproteobacteria; order Xanthomonadales; family Marinicellaceae; genus NORP309. The sequence goes on from JAJRQG010000006.1 coordinate 22,214, forward strand.
AAGTGGCAATGGTGCTTTTATCAATTTAAATGGTCGCACTAGGCCAAGCACCTATGCATATATGATTCACGTAGATACTGGTGACTTGTTGTGGTCAAATAAAACCACGTTGATAACCGATAAAAATCATGAAAAGTTCTTTTTTGAACTGCCGTTGAATTAATTGTCTAATCTATCAACTATCGGTTATAATTTATTTTTTATTTCAGTTATACCATTATGAAAATCAATCAATCCCGAGGCTTTACCCTAATTGAAATCTTAATTGTAGTTGTTATATTGAGTATCTTAGCCATTACAGTTGTACCACAATTTCTTGAAGAGCCAGGAAAGGCTAGGGTAGCTCGTGCAAAATCTGACATCCAGAGTCTAAAAACAGCCCTAAGCATGTATAAATTGGATAATTATCAATACCCTTCTACTTCTCAAGGCTTACAAGCTTTGGTTTCTAAGCCCAGTGGCCAACCCTTGGCAAAAAACTGGAAACCTGGTGGCTATATCGAAAATATGATTAAAGATCCATGGGGCAATGAGTATCAATTTCTAAATCCAGGCAATCATGGAGCGATAGATATCTATTCATTGGGTGCAGATGGCCAACCTGGTGGTGAAGATCAAAATACCGATGTAGGTAATTGGTAGCGCCACTTGTTATATGATAGTTGAATGAAAAATAAATCTAGCCATGGATTTACGCTAATAGAGATATTGGTGGTTGTGGTTATTGTTTCCATACTTACTGTATTGGGTGTTCAAATGATTAGCTCTGGTTCTGTTGAAAGGAATCTACAACAGCACGGAAAAATTTTACAGGCATCTATGGAATTTTCTTGTGATCAAGCAATTTTACAAAATATTCCCTATGGATTGATCGTTTCACAAACAGCTTATGGATTCTCTATATTGAACAACCAAAATTGGCAACAAGCCATTTATCAAGAAAATGTCCTTGGAAAAACATTAAATGATGGCAGTCAATTTTCCTTGATACTAGAGGGGCAAACTATTGTTCTGGAAGAAGAGGAGTTGGGTGAGGTGCCACAAATTATTTGTGATACAACAGGAGAGATATCACCTTTTATCTTAACACTATCTGATGCAACTGGGCAGCATCATTATCAATTAAAAACAACCGATTTTTGGCAAATTCAAGGGCAGTGGTTAGATGAAAAGAATCAATAAGCTTGCTGGATTTACTTTACTTGAAATAATGGTGAGTTTGTTAATATTAACGGTTGCTTTGTCTGCAATTATTACTGTTGGCTCATCACGAGCTGAAACATTAATTGAATTAAGACTGCAAAATAGGGCGTTGATTGTTGCCAACAATGTTTTGGAAAAATATACAGATTTTCAACAACAAGTTTCAGTAGGAGTGATTGATGGTAAACAAGCCAATGGTAATGTTGATTGGAATTGGCAATTAACGGTTGCTCCAACCAATAACGATAGTATCTTGCGACTGGATGTTAAAGTCAGTAAAGACAATACCTTTGATTATTCTTTTGCGCAATTGGTGGGTTTCAAATGGCATTGAAAAAAGAAAATCTACGGGGAATGACTCTACTGGAATTGTTAATAGCAATGACTTTGATGGTGGTGATTTCTGCTATAGCTTTCGCCAGCTTAAATGGTTTGATTGATGCTAAAAATCACACCGATCTAGTAGCCAAAAACTTGCGACAAGAATTACTGACCTCTCAACAATTAAACAAAGACTTTCATGCCATGATTGATCGAAAAGTCAGAGATGGTTTTGGTTCTTTCAAAGCCTCAATATTGGGTCGCTACTCTTCCATTGAATTCAGCAAAAATAGCCACAGCAACCCGTTAAAGAAAAACCGATCTGAATTACAAAGAGTTCAATGGTTCTTGAAAGGCAATGAATTGGTCAGAGGAAACATGGATCAAATTGATCCAGGTTCATCAAACCGATGGCGTTTGCGCACATACATGGACAATATTGATGAGTTGAATATTAATTATATCAACAGAACAGGGCAGCAATCTCGTTCTTGGCCTATTGCCAATAATAACAATCCTTTGCGCTATATAGAATTTAACCTGACGTTAACAGATGGCACAAGACTAAAATATTTACTGAGGCCATTGTTGTGATGAAATCAAGAAAAAAACAAAAAGGAGTAGCGTTATTTGTGGCTTTGTTGGTGGTTGCTATCGGTACATTGTTGGCAACAGAAATTTGGTTCAATAATAATTTGGATATTTCTCGACAACAAAATAATCGTGCGGCTTATCAAGCACAACACTATGCCAATGGCATGGTGTTGTGGGCATTTGATGTATTGAAACAAGACTATGAGGAGGATGCTAATTTTGATAATCACTCTGAACCTTGGAATCAAACCATTGCTGGTATTCAATTAGAAGACGCTATTTTGTCAGGAAAATTAACCGACATGGACGGTAAATTTAACCTCAACAACCTTGTGATTAATGGTGTTGTGAATGAAATAAGCTATCAATACTTTATAAGAATTTTGATCAACTTAGAATTGGATATTGGTTTGGCCGATAAAATCATCGATTGGATGGATGCAGACCAACTTCCTAGACCATTGGGTGCTGAAGATTCGGTTTATTTGTCTAGAAATCCATCCTATAGAACAGCTGGGCAAGCGTTTGTTCACATCAGTGAATTGAGATTAATTTCTGGCATAGATGAAAATACATATCAACGTTTGAAGTCTTTTGTGACGGTGTTGCCTGTGTTGGGGAATTCACCTGTAAAACTTAATGTTAACACAGCATCTTCTTTGTTGTTAAAGTCACTGGATAGTGCAATTACAGCCAAACAGGCGTTGGTTCTATACAATGAAGGGAATGCGTCTAATAGATCAATTGGTGATTTTTTTAAACAACGGGTTATTTTTTACTACAATTTACGTGAGAAAAACTTACAAACATTAATTTCAACTCGAAGTACTTGGTATCAAGCTGAAATCAATGTCAAGATGGACCAAGCCATCTTTCGAAAATATGCCTTGGTACAAAGAAACTCAAGTTTGGCAACGGTTAAACAATGGTCTGATACAGCGTATCAATAAAAAGTGCTATTAAAACTCAAATCTTGCACCAAGATTGATGGTGCTTCTATCAAAACCTTCCCAACCAATGGCTTTAGAGTATTGAATAAATCCCTGTTTACCATTGGAGGCGATAAAAGATAGCCCGGCATCCATTCTGCTGTAATCGCTGTCATTAAAATTGGTTGCAGATTCGAAAAATTCGCCAGCAGGCATGCCAGAGACTCGCATAAATACCGATTGATCACCTCTTTGATTTTCACGAACCAGTGTATAACCGAAAGATGGTATTAAGACACCATTGCGTAAGCTGATGGCTTTGCTGGTTTGAAATCCTAATGTAAAGCGGGTTGTTTCAAAGTTTTGTTCACTAAAACCAACATTATAGGAACCTGTTCCTGTCTCAACAAATGCATCAATCTTGGATTTATAAAATTCTACGCTGGCAGAAGGAGTAAATTGCCAACCATTTTTATTAAACTGATAACCACTGGTAATGATATAAGATTGCTGAGAACCTTCTGTTGAGCCAACTGCAACTTGGTCAATTTTATTTTCTTGTAAGGTGAAATCAACAGACCTTCTTTGTTTATAATCGGGATTACCGAAACTGGTTCTTGCATCAATATAAAAATTGTCGGTAACATTAAAAGAACCATATGCAGAAAAGGTCATGGCGCTTGATTCAACTTTTGCTCCAATATCTACAGTTGAATCAAAGTTTGCATAACCAACAGCAACGCCAATGACCACTTTTGAACTAAATCGGTAATCTACTCCTGTGGTTATTCCCTTAGTATCAAAATCAAAACCTTCATCTTTAGCATCTGAATATCGGTAGTCACCTGATGTGATTTGGCCATTGATAAAGAATCCCCAAGGAGAAAACAATTGATCATAATTGGCCGGATCATCAGGATCATTGGTTTGTGATAGATAGCCTAGCATCTCAATGGGTAAATCTTTACCGTTTGCAGAAAAACTCAATCCTGCAATGCTATTAACCATTCCAGCACGCACTTGAGACATTCTTGAACCAATATTGGCTTGTTGGGTGGACATGATTTCATCAGAGGTACGTGATTGTTGAACTACTTCTCTTGGTCGCAACCTTCTTAATAGGCGTTTAATAGCCTCTCCTTCACCTGCTAAAGCAGCAAAATATAGACGGTCACAATTGCCACCTAGTCCTGTAAAAAAGAACTCTTCTGTCCCACAATAGGCAGCCAATGCTCCAATCGTTTGTCTGAATCGCGGTCCATCAGAACCCAGTGCTGATATTAGGGCTTGGGCATATTGCATTCTTGTAGGCACCGTTGGATTGGGTTGTGCAAGAATGGAATTAATTGAAATTAGCAGTGAAAAAATTAACAGTAGTTTAACTTTCATGAGTGTGCTTTCCGAATAAATCTCATCAAATTATAACCTATATTACTTTGATTAAAAGTAAATAATAAATAAAAGTGAAGCAATTATTGAGAATATGGGCAATGATAGCTGGGACAATACTGTTTGACTTAAATCTCAACCAAGCATAGAACATAGAAGCCATAAACAAAGGGACAGCATCAACCCAAGAGAGGTGTACTGCGGCAAATATCAGTGAAATGATAAAGGCAGACCAGAATTTACTAAGGTATTGATTCGCAGTTTGTAGGAAAATCCCTCTTAATAGCATTTCTTCAATAATAGGTGCAAAAACGACTGTCGAGATAAAGGCAATGGTTAGATTGTTATTTTTCCCCCTCCAACCATATGCATCAATAGACAAGTCATTGACCAAAAACTGAGACTGATAAAAATAATCGAATGCCCAAATACTGATACTTGCGAGCACAGCGATATAAATGTATTTTAACTTAAATGACCGGAAACCAATTTGTTGGTGTATAAACATGAGATTGGTGTTCTTAAATACGGCGACAGTTATGGAAACCATAATCAGATAAATAAGCAGAATAGAATAGCTTTCAACGCTAGGAAATGGTTCAGGTACATAAGTTTGAAAAAACCACAGAAGGCTGATTCCTAGAGTAAATATTAGTGCTATGATAAGCAATAAATGAATAAACTTAAATTGAGTCATTTAAAATATTTTGCGACCTTTTGACTATTGCGTGAGTCTTACTATTAACACAAACAAATAATAAATAATTTTGAGCCATTTTAACCAAGCTATCGACGAACTAACTTTTAAAGCAGCCTGTAAAAATAAAACGGCTGCACAAAAGAAAATCTATGAACTGTATTCAACATCCGTTTATAACTTGGTATTTAGAATAACACACAACCAAGCTGATGCGCTAGATATATCACAAGATGTGTTTGTCAAAGTGTTTACAAAGATATCTCAAAATAAAACACATGATTTGTTGGGTTTTTGGATAAGGAAGATTTCCTTGAATACAACCTTGTCGTACATCAAAAAAAATGCCAGGTTGATTACCAATGTCAATTTTAAGGAAAAAACCATAGACAAGGATATCAATGAAACTCTGTCTAGTTTGGAGTTTTCATTGAGTAAATTGTCTCCAGTTTCGAGAAGTATTTTGTGGATGTATGAAGTGGAAGGATTAACTCATCAGGAAATTGCTGATTTTCATGGCAAAACAGTCAGTTTTTCAAAAACCCAATTGTCCAGAGCCAAACAAATAGCACAACAATATTTAACCCAAAAAGGTGGTGGTTATGAAGCAGTCAAATAAACAAAAAAGTAGTCTGAGTGTGCAATTAAATGAATTGCCACAGTTTGAAATCCCTGTCGATATTTTCGACAATATACAGTCAGCCATATACAAACATAACTATATAAAAAAGCATAAGTTTCTTAGTTTCTCTTCAATTGCAGCGGTGTTGTTTATGTCTGTTATCTATTTCCAACAAATGAATCATATCGATGAGAAAGACAATTTTATTGAAGAATTGGTTAAACGTACAATTCAGTTAGAACAGCTTTTGATTGCTGAAACACCAACTACAACTGTTCCTGGTTCACAAATTACAGAGAGAATAGTAAACATGGAAACATGGTTGGTCAAATTAGATAAAGATATTAAACAAACAAAAGACAAACGCAGGGTGTCAGAGTTAATGGCTGTGAAGCTTGATATATTGGGTGATTTGGTTATGTTGCAGCGAAAAATAAACCAAAAACCAGATTATCAGAAAGTAAAACCCTATATTATTTAAACCCTATATTAAAAAAATGGTGAAATCATGAAAATCTATAAAAGAATACTAACAGCAATAATGCTCGCTGGTTTAACTACCGCAATACTAGCAGAAGAAAAAGAAATCAAAGTGATGGTTGAAGATGTTAACGGCGTCATCACCAAAACTGTAACGGTCAATGGCAAAGAGCTCACTGATGAAGAAGTCGCAGAGATGGAAGCCAGTGGTGACCTAGAGGCTCTTCATCTTGATAGTTCTCACGGAAAAAAGATGATGTTTATGAAATCAGGTGATTCAGATGGTGAATTGCATGAAAATATTGAAATTATGGTTGATGCTGATGGAGACAATCTCACAAAAAAAGTCTTTATGAACGGCAAAGAGTTAACTGATGAGGAAGTCTCTGAATTGGAATCACAGGGTAAGTTGAAGACTTTACATGTAGATACAAGTGGCTCAGGAGCTATGCACAAAGTGATGTTTATTGATACAGATAAAAATGTAAGTTCAGATGGTGTAACTGAAATGGTTGTACAGACTCAATTCGTCCAAGCTGATGATGACAATGCAACCCTTGGTTTTATGGCAAATATTGCTGATGATGGCTGGCATGTGATTTCAGTAATCGAAAGTAGTGGTGCAGAAGAGTCAGGATTGAAAGCAGGTGATGTCATTAAGTTTATGGGTGATCAGGACTTATCTCAAGGTAAAAAAGAACTATCAGAAACGTTGGATTTGGTATCGTACAACGAAGGAGATATGGTTGATTTAGAAGTTTTAAGGGGTAACCAGTTGGTTTATATGTCTATAGAAGCAAGAAAAAATAATGCTTTTGATATGGTCATGGATGTTAAATCTGATGATTTTTCATGGAATAATCAATCGCAAATAGGTTTTCTTAATGGTGAGAAAAAGGTGAGTTTGGGGTTCTTGACAATGCAACATAAGGATGGTTTGCATGTGGGTTATATGTTTGAAAATAGTGGTGCACAGGCTTCTGGCCTTGAAGAAAATGACATCATTAAAAAAATTGGAGATGTGGATTTTTCCAATAATTCTGTTGAAAGTAGCATAAACTTAAGTGACCTTCCTCAATATAAAGAAGGACAAATTGTTTCAATAGACATTGAAAGGAATGGTGTTCCCATGCATTTTTCAGTTGAAGCAAAAGAGTTAAATATTCCGAATATGCCACATACGCAAAATCCACAAAAGTTTTTTGGTTGGCTGGAACGGGTTAAAGATTACAGCGACAATGAAGATAGTCATATAGAAGTTATGGTTATGAATGGTAATAAAGTTGGCAAATCTATAAATATTGATAATATAGATGTGAATTTGCCTGAAATGATTGGCAACATGAATATTTTTATCACCGATGGTAATAGTACTTCAAAACTGCTAGGGAAAGATCATGAAATGAGTGTTTTAACTGATGGGCTGAGTAGATATTTTGGTACTAAAGGTGGTGTTCTGATGATGAATGTTAGCCAAGACAATGTTTTTGGCTTAGAGGATGGAGATGTTGTTAAAAGTATTGATGGTGTAGGAGTCGAAACTCCCAAAGATGTAATCAAACAATTGTTAAAAGCGGACAAACAAGAAGACATTAAATTAAAAATTGTCCGCCATAAAAGGAACAAAACACTTAAGTACAATAAATAGCTTGAAATAAATTTTTCAAAAAGCTAATATACGCAACCTCGAAATCACCTCCGATTTCGGGGTTTTTTAATTGTCAATTATTCATGATAGATTGTCAGTTGTTCTATTTTGGGGCTCGTAGCTCAGGGGGAGAGCACCTCGTTGACATCGAGGGGGTCGGCAGTTCGATCCTGCCCGAGCCCACCATTTTTTTCTACTTACTAACACAATCTAAACAGTAAAATCACAACAACCTGAGTCATTCCGACCGAGTCTTAGCGAGAGCAAGAATCTTTAGAGCTGAAAAATCACTATCGACTCAGCCTAAAGTACAAGAAACCAAGGCATTTAATTTTTTACTTTCAATTTTCCATTAGAATAGTTTTCCATTGGTAAAGTTTCTAATTATATAAATAGTATTTAGGACGTCTTGGGTGTATTATATTTCTATAAAAATAACTATTGAGGGTGGCTATTATGAAAATTCGTTTGAGTTTTTCTGTTTTTATCATTTTTCTTTTAATCAGTATCAGTTCAGTTTCATTTTCAAAGCCAGTGGATATTTCACCAAAAGGGGTAATCGTATTAGACTTGTCAATGACAAAAGATGTTAATGATATCAATGGAAATCCGATAACAGCTGTTACTGTATTTGATGTTTTTAAATATAAGCTTTTTGTCATGAATTCCGGTACAAATGATGCCACTGCCGGAAATGTTGAAGTACAAGATTTCTTACCAGCGGAAGTGGTATTTGATTTGCCATTCATTGACCCTATTGGTTGGGCGTGTAATGTATCGGGTAATATGCTTTCATGTATTAATAATTCGCCAATTGTTGCTGGTGGGACACAAGTTATAGAGTTCCCAGTTGTTGCACAGACAGCAGGAGTGAGTGTCATAAATACAGCAACGGTCATTGCGAATCCTAGCTTTCTATTTGATACAGACGCCTCGAATGATTCTGATATGGCTATCATTAATATAAACAATGTGGCGGGTGAATTAAGTATATCTAAAATCATCTCTGGTGGAATTCCAATCAGCGGTGCCAGTGGCGCGACCAATGAATTTGCTATCGGCGATGCAATGAGTTATGAAATATCGGTGACCAACAATTCAGCTTCATTGGTTTATTCTGATATACTCATAGGGGACCCTTTACCACCAGAATTTAGTTTTATTGGTGTGAATGCAACTGCTGGTTTTATCTGTAATTATGATACGGGTTTTCACGATGTGGTCTGTACAAATGACCTGAATAGTCAACTGTCTCCTGGCCAAACCGTAAATATAATGATTCAAGGTACTGCTATTGCCAGTGGTTTTGGTATTCCTAATATCGCCACCACATTGAGTGCAGAATTTGGAGATGACATAGATTCGAATCTAACCCTAGTTGATATTGTGAATCCTGTTGTGCCCATGACAATATTAGAAGTTTCAAGTGAATCTTTTATTGATGGTGTCGCAGTTTCTTCAATACAAAAAGGTTCTGCATTTACTTATCAAGTAACTGTTAAGAATGCAGGCAATGAAGATGCAGGTGATGTTGTGTTACGTGATGTGCTGCCTCAAGAAGTTAGGCTGGATAATGTCAGTGCCATTGGTTGGAATTGCAATGCATTAACATCCCAAGAGTATTCATGTTCATTAACCGCTCCTTTGTTAGCGGGTTCTAGCGCTATTATTGAATTTGATGTGACCGATGTATCAGACCCTACGTTTGAACTATTGACAAATTTTGCAGAAGTTACTGCAAGCAATGCTGATACGCAATCAACCAGTAATACCGTAGACTTTAACCAAGCCTCCTTTAATGTTGATATCAGTTATGTACCTGGTCTAATTGAGCCAAATTCAGCTTTCGATATTGTTGTTGATGTGGTGAATACGGGCTCTTTGGAGTTATCTGGAATTGAAGTGGTTAATACCATCCCCGATGGCTTTAGTTATATTGCATTGGCTAAAAACACTTCAACTTGTTCGGTGAGTGGGCAAGTGATGACTTGTACTATTGATTCGCCGGTAGCAGTTGGGGTAACTGATACGATAACTATTCCAGTTATGTCGATCGCTGTAGTTGATGAAACTGTTGTCTATACCAATTTAACGGAAATAAATAGCCCTGATTTAACTATTCCATTGAGTATTAGTACCGTGCTTGATTTTGTGGTTCCTGCACAAGTATTTGATGTCGAAATTGTGAAATCGTTAGATGTTAGTGAGGTTTTAGTCAATGGTACTTTTGAATATTTACTAACGGTAACCAATGTTGGTGAGAATGATGTCACAGGAATTACCGTGACTGATAACGTGCCTGTTGGCTTGCAATTTAATTCAGCAATTGCCGCTGATTGGTCGTGTTCTGGTGTGTCCCAAGTTGTTTGTGTTAAAGATAGCTTGGCTGTAGGCTCTCAATCCAATATTATACTTAATGTTAGTGCACCTGCACAAGTTGGAATCATTAATAATGTGGCACAAGTAACTATCAATGAAGTTGACTCAAACACCACTAATGACAGTTCACAAGTAACGGTTTCAGTTGTTACAGAACTGACCATAGATGCAGATTTGTCGGTGAGTGTTAATAGCAATGATGACATCTATCAAGGTGATGCATTGAATTTTGAAATTCAGGCAAAGAATAATGGTCCTGATGTGGCGAACAAACCGCAGTTGAATATAGCAGTAACGGGCTTGATTGAAAGTATAACTGTAGCTGATGGTTCAGATTGGACTTGTCAGGTACAATCATTAGCAATAAGTTGCCTATTTAATGATAATGTGATGAGCGTAGGACAGTTGTCGCCTTTGAATATCATGGTAGCTACCACTGAAGTATTAATGGATTCACAAGATGTAAATGTTTCCGTTTCAATCAGCTCAGTAACCAATGATTCAGATATAAGTAATAATGTAGCATCTTCAATTGTTGGAGTTGTTGATACGCCTGACGAGGGAGAGTTAATAGATGTGATTGAAGGTGTTATTGGGTCATCCGGTAATGAACAAACTTCGGCTGCTGTTGAGAATATTTCAAGTTTCTGCGAAGACAGTTTTTTTACTGCTTTAGATGGCTTATGTGGTGATTTATACCAAGCTGCATTGTCAGGTGATCGTGATGCGGTGACTAATTTTATTAAAGAGGTGACACCCAATGAAGTGATAGGCCAATCTACATCAGTTGTAGAAATAGCCACCACACAGTTTAGAAATATTGGATCAAGACTTTCACAGCTAAGAAGTGGTGGAGGTAGTGGTTTTAGTTCCGCAGGATTGAATGCACGTTATGGCAATGGCAGTATCCCTTTAGGTATGCTTGCTTACTTAAATAAAACCGATGACGAAATCAATAAGATTGATACCAACAATGATTTTATCTCTCCTTGGGGTTTCTTTGTTAATGGTTCTATTTCTATGGGCAAAAAAGATTCAACTGGCAAGGAGCTGGGTTTTGATTTTGATACATTTGGGTTGACTGCAGGTTTCGATTATAGAATTAATGCCAAAAAAGTTGTAGGAATCGCCTTGGGTTATGCCAATTTCGAATCGACTATAGGCAATTCGGCTGAACTAAAATCAACAGGTGTTACTCTTAGTGGGTACGGATCTTTTTATATTACCGATAACCTTTATGTAGATACCAGAGTTAGTTATGGCAACCCTGAATTCAAACAGTCAAGAAATATTGATTTTACCTTAGGGAGTAGGCGTGTGCAGAAAACAGCTGTTAGTAATACCGATGCAGATCAATATAGTGTTTCTATGAGTTCTGGTTACAGTTTTTATAAGAACGCTTGGAATATCACTCCCAATGCTTCTTTTAGTTATGTTAGTACAACAATTAATGGCTTTACTGAAACAGGTGCTGGTGATTTTAGTTTTATTTTCGATAAACAAAAGTTAGATTCATTGGTGTGGTCCACAGGTATCATGATTTCCAAAGCCATCAGTATGAAGAAAGGTGTATTAACTCCTCAGTTTGATTTTAATTATAACTATGAGAGTAAAAACAATGCCCAAGATATCGTAGCAAGATTTGTCAATGCGCCAGCGGATCAATTATTCATTATTAAGACCGATTCTCCAGACCGAAGTTTTGCTTCTGCGGGTATAGGCTTCGTTTATATTTCCGCCAATGGTAAACAGGCTTATATTAATTACAGAAGTATATTGTCCCTTAAAGACTTTAGTCGAGATACTATTAACGTTGGTATGAGGTTTGAATTTTAAAAGATATCTATAAATTCAATTAGTCTAATGATGTCTAAATTTGGCACTGATTAATATTGATTGAAATTAATGAGCATAAAGCATACAATGTTTCGTTGAAAAAGAGGCCTACTTTAATTGTAGGCCTTATTCTGTATCATTAATCAAAAGAGAGAGTAGAAATTATGAGTTTAGAGCTTATACCAATAGTTCTGGGAGTTGCAGGGTTAATTATTGCATTATTAATCTTTGCCATGCTTTCAAAAATGCCATCGGGAAGTGGCAAAGTCAAAGAAATTGCTGATGACATCCATAATGGTGCCATGGTGTTTATGAAACGTGAGTATACAATACTAATCGGATTTGTGATTATGTTATTTATCGCGCTATATGTTGGTTTTGGAACTTGGCAAACACCTGTTTCCTTTTTAACGGGTGCTATTAGTTCAGGCATTGCTGGATATTTCGGTATGTTTTCTGCAACCAAAGCCAATGTAAGAACAACAGTTGCAGCCAATGAAAAAGGTGCAGCAGCAGCATTGTCAGTTGCATTCTACGGCGGTTCCATTATGGGATTGACGGTTGCATCAATGGGTCTAGTGGGTTTGGGCTCTCTTTATTATATATTTGGAAGCGATCCTACACATGTGCATGCCATCCATGGATTTGGCATGGGAGCTTCAACTGTAGCATTGTTTTCTCGTGTTGGAGGTGGTATTTTTACTAAGTCAGCTGATGTTGGTGCAGATTTAGTGGGTAAAATTGAAGCAGGAATTCCCGAAGATGACCCACGAAATCCAGGTGTGATAGCTGATAATGTTGGTGACAATGTGGGTGATGTTGCTGGTATGGGTTCTGATATTTTTGAATCATATTGTGGAGCAATGATTGCTTGTATTGCTATCGCATCAACTATGACTGCAACTACAATTGCAATTATGGGCGGTTCCCAAAGTAATTTAATGTTTTTACCTTTGGCGTTGGCTTCTGTTGGATTGATTTGTTCTATTCTAGGAATCTTTATTGTTAAAATGTTTTCAAATAAACCTGCTGATGTTGCCCTTAGAGCAGGCACAATTGGTGCCGCTTTGTTATTTATCATGGCAGCTTATGTGATTGTGGGTAAATTAGGTATCTCTGCAGCTGTATGGTGGTGTGTTGTTGCCGGTGCAGTTGGTGGCATTATTATAGGCTTGGTTACAGAATATTATACAGGTGGTAAGCCTGTACGTGATTTGGCGAAAAGTGGTGAAACAGGCCCTGCTACCGTGATGATTTCAGGATTGGCATTGGGTATGGAGTCAGTTGTTGTCCCAGTGATAACTTTGGCAGCTATTATTATGTTAACTTCAATATTATTGCCTGAGGGTGCTGGCATCTATGGTGTGGGTATTGCAGCAGTTGGTATGCTTGCTACAGTGGGTATCACTATGGCAATTGATGCCTATGGTCCTGTTGCTGATAATGCTGGTGGTATTGCAGAAATGGCTGGACTTGGAGAAGAAACACGTAAAATTACCGATGGTTTAGATGAAGTGGGCAATACCACGGCTGCTATTGGTAAAGGATTTGCTATTGGAGCAGCAGGTCTTGCAGCTCTAGCATTGATTGCTGCATTTATCGAAACTATTTCAGTAAGTGTTCCTGATTTTTCACTCGATATCGGTAATCCTAAAGTGTTAATGGGTATGTTCTTAGGTGGTATATTTCCATTTTTAGTCAGTGCCATGACTATGCGAGCTGTGGGTGATGCAGCATTTGATTTAATCAAAGAAATTCGCAGGCAATTTAAAGAAATCCCAGGGCTTATGGAAGGAACTGCAAAACCTGATAGCAATAAATGTATTGATATAGCCACTACAGCGGCATTGAAACGTATGATTGCTCCTGGTTTACTGGCTGTATTATCTCCAGTGGTCATTGGTTTTGTTTTAGGAGCTGCAGCCCTTGGTGGTATGTTAGGTGGAGCATTGATTACTTGTGTATTGATGGCGTTAATGATGGCCAATGCCGGTGGTGCTTGGGATAACGCCAAAAAATATGTAGAAAAAGGCAATTTTGGAGGCAAAGGTACTGATACCCATGCGGCAGTTGTTGTGGGCGATACTGTTGGTGATCCATTCAAAGATACTTCGGGTCCTGCAATGAATATCTTAATTAATGTCATGGCAATTGTTTCATTGGTGATTGCGCCATTGTTGGCTAAAATGCCCAATGGCATTTTCTAAAACACCATAATTTTTTTTGTAAGCAAACCCGATAGAAATACTTTATCGGGTTTTTTTTGCCTATTTAACTATTTCTTGTCCTCTTTTGCCATTAATTAACGTATATATATAATGAGAGCTTATATTGTATTCAATGAGATTTCTATTTCAGATATGCGACAATAAAAAAGAGAACATCGTCACAGAAATTGTAAACATGTTGTTTTATGGTATTTTAGTGACATTAATTTTGCTAAAGTAAAGAATGAAAGTGATTTTGTTACTTTTTCTGTGTTTTTTGTTCACTATTTGATATGAGACGTAAATTTGTAGGAAATTTGCCATAGCAACAAAAAATATATAAGTGTATAATTGTAGCAATATTTAAAATCTTGATGGGGAATATCAATGAAACTAACTAAATTTAGAATAATTTGGTCGATAATTACAACAGTACTATTTTCAACAAATCTATATGCAATAGATATTAGTGTTTCGAATCCAGCTATTTCTTTGGATCCAATTGCAGCTTCTAGCACCTATACTATTTCATTTGATATTAATAATCAATCTAGTCCAGCTGCCGTAACACCAGAAGATGCAGTCTTCATTGTGGCGGGCTTGTCAGGGTTTAATATGGGAAATGTGGCCAGTGTGGTTACACAAACTGCAGGTTGGAACTGTGCTTTAAATACAGGGGCAGTAGATTGTGATAGGAGCTTCTCAATTGGTCAATTTTCTCCAGGTACTACCCAAACTTTGGTTATAACGTTAACTTCAGGGGTTGCAGTACTTAACCCTGATACTTTTACAATACTGTCTACTGAAGAAGGTGGAGCAAACGAAGACAATTTTGCAGATAACACAACTTCCATTTCTACAACAGGTGCTGCTGGCCCAGACTTGGATTTCGTAGATTCGGCAACACCTCTTACATATCAAATAGTGCAAGGAGTAGATCCTCTTGTTTCACTGGATTTTCAAGTAACAAACTTGGGTGCCAATACAAGTAACGGCGCAAGTTTTTCACTTTTTTATGATGGTCAGGTTTTTTCTTACAATGCAGCTTCTAGTACAATTCCTGGAACATGGAGTTGTTTTGAAAGCACCGGTTCTGTTGATTGCAATGCTGCTACAGGTATACAAGTAGGTAGCGGAACATTTACAGATTTTACAATAGCATTTAACACATCAGGGTTCAATGGAAATGCAACAGCCGCAGGAGGTCCTTATACTTTTACTTCAACTCTGTTTACAACGGGTGATACAAACAGTTTAAATGATTCAATTAGTACTGATGTGGTGGTTTCTTTACCAGCACCGCCAGATTTTTCGGCAATCCTGATTGATATCGACGGAGATACATTTCAAACCAGTTTAGATTTCCCAGAAGGGTCATTCACTTCTCAAACAGCCCGCTACCAGGTTAGAAACAATGGTGGAGACACCCCCAATGGAGCTAAAGTGTCTTTCTTTTATGACGACACTAATTTTAATCTATCAAATAGTACTACTCCTTTAGGCTGGAGTTGTGCTTTGATAGCTATGGGACAAGTAGACTGTACCAATAGCAGTGTTATTGTGAATGGTGCTGTGTTTGATTTTTTTGTTAATTTCGTTCCTTCACAACCTTTGCTTGCGAGTGCTTATGCTTCTTTAGATACATTCGTTACAGATTTGAGTGGCGCCGAGACAAATACGACAGACAATATGATTAGCACTCCAGTTTCTGTTGTTCTGGCTGTGGTATTGGATATTCAATTTGATGATGTTGTTAATACCCCAACATATTTACCGATTTCATTTGGAGATTTAGCAACTCAGAATGTGCCGTATCAAATTGTTAATAATGGCCCTGACTCTCCAAGTGGTGTTGAAGTTTATCTTGCTTTTGATGATACTAAATTTTCTTTGGTGGCTTCTACTAGTTCACCTGGGTGGAATTGTCTTGCTCAGACTTTTGGCGTTTTTGTATGCGATACTTTTAATAATTTTCCAAGTGGTTCAACTGCTAACTTTAATGTACAGTTTGCAGCTTTACCCGCAGCGACTGCGGGACTATATATATCGGCAATTATTGCCGATGTTTATCCTGTTTTAGGTGGCCTGAAAAGAGCCCCTGGTAAACCAGTAACTAAGGCGCTGATAGGTTCTCAAATAGTAACAGATGTTGAGTTAATACAGTTGCCTGACCCTGATATTGTTGTCGACAAAGCCTTTGGTAATGGTTTTTTTACGAACACCATTACCCAGGCTGCAGCTGGATCATTAGTGACTTATAAAATATTGGCAAATGCCATTGATCCATGTTTAGGACCACCAGCAGCTAAATCTAATCAATCAATTAAGGGTTGTCTTCCGGTTGTTCCTGGTAGCAATGTTCAAATTTCAGATATATTACCCGGAGGTTTGAGTTTTGATTCGTTCAATATATTGGGACCAAACTTCAATTGCTCAGAATCTGCTGGTACAATCAATTGTACTGCATCATCATTACCTGTTACTACTGCAGAAGATGGTGTGGAGATCACTCTATTAGTGACGGGCAATGTTGGAGACATAATTACAAACACTGCGACAGTCACTGCAGATAATGATGTGGATATTAATAACAACAGTTCAAATCCTGGGAGTTTCACGGTTACCAATATTTTGCCTACTACTCTTTCTATAAACAAAGTAACTATAGTTGATGGTGTAACTGTTTCTTCTGTACCTAAAGGCGCTTCATTTAAATACCGTGTATTTGTAAAGAATACAGGAAATTTCAATGCAAATAATTTACTCCTAGTTGATGCTATGCCTGCTGGGGTTTCTATCAATTCAGTATTTGGTAGTGGTTGGAGTTGTACTAATTCTGGGCAACAATACAGTTGTAATTATCCTGGGTTTCTGGCTCCTGGAGTTACAAATATTCTTGACTTTGATGTTACTGATATATCTACGGCTGTTGTGACACAGTTGATAAATAATGTTAGAGTTGGTGCGGACAACGCTCCAGTTGTCTCTGATTTCTCTGTAACTCAATTAACCGATGTCTCATTTGATTTGGTGGTTAGACAAAATCCAAATCCAATTGAAGAAAATAAGCCATTCGAGTTTATTGTTGAAATAACCAATACGGGAACCGAAGACATTCTTGGAGCAGAAGTATTGAATATGCTGCCTGATGGATTTAGTTATAGTCCAATCGCTAAGAGCACCAGTTGTGCCATCAATGGGCCAGAAATGTTATGCACTGTTGACACCCCCATTCTTGTTGGGGAAACGGAGCTCATTAATATCTCAGTACAATCGATACAAGTTGTCGATGTCAATGCGACTTACACCAATGTTACAACTATTTCTGGTGGAAATATTCAAGCTCCGATCTCCATTAATACAGTAACCAATGTGAACGTTACAGGTGCTGGAGCCGGAGGTTATAACTACAATATCTTTTTGACCAGTGATATAGTTGATACTGTAGAAACAGAAACTCCGTATACCTATACTGTTAATTTAGAAAATACAGGGAGTTTAGATATTACATTCATGGATGTAGCTATAAACCTGCCATCAGACTTAACAATATTATCAATAATGACAAATGGTTTTAGCTGTTCACCAACATCATTTGGACTAGATTGTAGTGCTGATCCTGGTTACAACTTGGCCCCTAACATGAATTCAGATATTATCTCACTTGAAGTACAATCTGCCAGTTTCACAGGGGATGTTATGGTTGACTTAACTTCTAATATTGGTACAGTTTTAGAAAGAAATACTGAGACTGTTACCAATATTGTCAATGGCACCTTAATTGCAGATTTATCTGTAGAAGTTTTATCAGGTGTAGCTATTGATCAGGGAGATATGTCAGAGTTTGAAGTGCAAATTGTAAATATTGGCCCACAAGAGGCACAGAATGTGTCAGTCAGTATGGCTATAACAGGTATTTTGGATGATGTAGTAGCAACTCCAGGAAATGATTGGGAATGCCAAGTGAACAGTTTAACTATTGATTGTCAGTACAATAATGTATTTATGCCAGAAGGGGCTCATTCTAGTATTTTTGTGAAGGCCAATACTACACGAGTAGTGATAGATGCTGAGGATTTGGTATTAACAGCCACAGTCGAAGCAAATTCTACTGATCCGGAATTAAGTAACAACACTGCTTCTTCATCTGTTGGAGTGACAGGTACACCAACAGAGGGAGATATTGGAGATGCTTTGAGAGATGCATTGGGCGGTTCTGGTGATGGGCAAACAGGCGGAGCAATTGATGCAGTGGCAGGTTATTGTGAAATAGAGTATTTTACGGCATTAGAGGAATTATGCGACGACATATATGCTGCAGCATTGTCAGGTGATCGAGATGCAATCGCTAAATTTTTGAAAGAAATTACCCCCAATGAAGTAATAGGTCAATCGACATCACTTAACGAAATTTCGTTAGCACAGTTTAGAAACGTTGGTGCAAGGTTGAATCAGTTGCGTGGCGGTGGTGGAAGCGGTTTTAGTTCGGCTGGTCTAAATGCGAGATATGGCAATGGCAGTATTCCACTGGGAATGTTGGCTTATTTAAACCAAACGGAAGAAGAAGCCAATTCAGCTAATATTGATACCAATAATGACTTTATCTCTCCGTGGGGTTTCTTTGTTAACGGTACAGTATCTATGGGTAAAAGAGATGCAACAGGTCGTGAGCTAGGGTTTGATTTTGATACTTATGGATTAACAGCAGGATTGGATTACCGAATTGATTCCAAAAAAGTAGTCGGCATTGCAGTTGGTTATGCCAACTTCGATTCAACAATTGAGGGTTCTGCGGAACTAAATTCAACAGGCATCACTCTAACTGGTTATGGTTCGTTTTATGTGAATGACAATTTTTATCTTGATGCAAGAATAAGTCTAGCAAAACCAGATTTCGAACAATCTAGAAAAATAGACTTTACTCTTGGCACTACTCGTTTTAATAGAACTGCTGTTGGCGATACCAGTTCAAATCAGTACAGTGTATCAATGAGTGGAGGATATAGTTTTTATAAAAACGCATGGAACATTACTCCAAATGCATCATTTACATACACGAGTACCAATATTGATAGCTTTACAGAGTCGGGTGCAGGTGATTTTAATATTGTCTACTTAGAACAAAATTTAGAGTCGTTGGTTTGGTCGGCAGGGCTTCGTGTTTCAAAAGCAGTAAGTCTCAAGAATGGTGTGATTACCCCTCAATTGGATTTTGACTATAATTATCAAGGTTTGAATGATGATAGTACAGTTGAAGCAAGGTTTATCAATGCACCAATAGATCAAATGTTTATACTGCAAACAGATACGCCCGATAGATCTTATGGTTCTGCTGGATTAGGTTTGGTTTATATTTCGGCCAATGGAAAACAGGCATATTTTAATTACAGAAGCATTTTAGGACTAGAAGGATTTAGTCGAGGTACTTTTAATGTAGGTGCAAGATTCGAGTTCTAAGAAACTTAATTATGGTGAATATTATGAAAACAAAACTTTATATAAACAGCAGTAAAGTATCAATAGTCAGTGTGGTATTTATATTAACATTGGTGTGTGGTACAGCAACTGCAAAAAGGAAACCCAAGGGGCAAATTACGCCCGATCAATTGTATATTGTTGATTGTTTATTGCCACCTCAAGTTAGGCAGTTAGGCCGAAACTATACTTATATGGCGCCGCGTAAACCTGCTAGGTTAAGTGCACATGATTGTGCATTGCGTGGTGGTGAATATGTGGCTTATGATAAGGCAAGTTTTTCAAGCGTGGCCAAAATGTGGCTACCTGAAGCTCAAGGTGGCAACCCTAAAGCACAGGCTTATATGGGAGAAATTTATGAAAAAGGTGTCAATGGAACACCTGACTATCAATCAGCAGTACACTGGTATCAAAAAGCCGTAGATCAAGGTTATACACCTGCCATGTTGAATTTAGGTAATCTATATGAGCAAGGTCTGGGAGTTGAACAAGATTCGACTAAGGCTATTAATTTATATAGAATGGCTTCAGGCATTACCGACTCAAAAATTGAAATAGTAACAGAGCAAGATTTGAGGCAAAGAAGGGCCAAGGAACATCAAAGAGTTAAATTGTTAAAACAAGTAACCGATTTAAGACAACAATTGTCTGAGGTAAAAAAAGATTATGACCTCACCAAAAAATATGTAGCTGCATCGGACAAAAAATTAAAGTCATTAGAAAAACAATTAGTAGCCAATAAAAATGACGAAAACATTTTAAAGAAAATTGCAGAATTGAAAACGGAAATCAAGGCTAAGAATGTTGAATTGGCCAATCAAAACAAAGTGATTGATACGCTTGTTACTAAGGTCACAGATACAACAACCACAACAGTTGCAGATAATTCTACAACAGGCATTAACTTGTTGTCTCCAGATGTTGTTTTGACAAGAGGTATTAAAACGATACCCATGCAACCCAATGATTTGAGAATTGGTGTAATGGGAAAAGTTACAGCACCAGAGAGTGTTATTGGTCTAAAATTGAATAATAAAGATATATTTTCATCTATGACCGAAAGTGGCGTCTTTGAAGATGAAATGGATTTATTGTCAGGAGATACTCCAGTAAGTATTGTTGCCATTAGAGAAGATGGTAAAAAATCTATTGAACAATTTGTTGCTGTAAGAAATAAACTGGATCCTATAAAAGCAAGGCAGTTAGATGAGTTGTTTACCCGGAGATTTCGTGATGACTTAGGCGATTATCATGCTTTGGTTATTGGCAATAACAACTACAGCAAACTAGAAAACCTAAAAACAGCAGTTGATGATGCAAAAGAAGTAGCCAGTGTGTTAAAGAAAAAATATGGCTATAAAGTTAAATTATTGATTAATGCAGATCAAATAACCATGTTGAAAGCATTGACTGATTATAAAGATAAATTGGGCAAGTATGATAATCTAATGGTTTACTATGCAGGTCATGGTTTGCTAGATGAACAAGAAAATGGTTATTGGATCCCAACAGATGCAGATGCAAAAGATAAATCAAAGTGGATATCTAATAAAGCAATTAGTGATTTTATGGCAGAAATGAAAGCCAAACACGTAATGGTAGTAGCTGATTCATGTTACTCAGGAACCCTTACTGGTTCATCCATTTCGCCATTACCTGAAAATGTTGACAACGAAGATATTTTGTTTACATCACGTGTTAAAGCAAGAACAGTACTGACATCTGGCGGTTTACAACCCGTGTTAGACAGCGGTGGCAATGGCCACTCAATTTTTGCATCAGCTTTCTTAGATGTGCTTAATGAGAATGATGGAGTAATGGAAGGCTATAGATTGTACAAAGCCATGAGTCAGCAAGTCAGCTTGCGTTCATCATTGGCAGGTTTCAAACAAGTGCCTGAATACAGCGCAATCAAACATGCTGGACATGAAGGAAGTGAATATTATTTCTTACCAACTAAGATCTAGTATAAATAAAAATACAAATTTTATTAAAAGGTTGGCCAGTCCAACCTTTTTTTTTGTTAAAATATTCAGTGTTCTCAATAAATGAGAATCCAATTTATTATCCTGAGCGCACCAAACAAAGTAAAAGCAATTGATAAATTTACACACTGACATATCCTATAAATACTTATATAAAAAGTTACTGAACCTGTTGGCTGAAGATTCTGATGTGTTTGCAGAAACATGGATTGTTGTTCCCAATCATTCAGCCAAACAATGGCTGCAAAAATCTATAGCCAGAGATTTAGGTGTTTGTGCACAGGTGAAATTCATCATGCCACTGAGTTTTAACTGGGAAATAATTAAAAACGTAGCCAGTCAGGAACATGAAATCAATATTTTCACCAAAGATGTATTGCGTTGGCAGGTTTATGACTTAATATTAAAAAACCATAGGTTTGATTTTTTAAAACAAGATTCAGACTTGAAAAACTTTAACTTTGCTGAAAAAATTGCTCAAACTTTACTTACATACAACGATGAACATCCAGAAGTCATAGTCAAATGGGATGGAAGTGTGTATGAGGTATCAGAGCACAACCAATGGCAAGTGGAGATATGGCAAGAACTTCAAGATAACTTGCCAACTAAGTCACCCGTTGAATTATTGGATTTGTTTGATGCAAAGAAAGACTTCCAGCAACAACCAGCCAACATTGTCCTATTCGCAACTGAACAACTTAGTAGCTTACAAAAGGCAACCATTATAAAACTGGCAACAACCCAAGATATAGTCCTATATTTAACCAATCCCTGTCCCAATGACTATTGGTTTGATTTGAAGCCAGAGGCAAGCAAGGCACGCAGTAATATTTTAAATACAGATGTTGCAGATGTCATTGATATTGGAAATCCGTTATTGTCTAGTCTAGGGTACAATAAAATGGCCGTATTTGATGCTTTCTTACAAGAAGACATCGACCACATAGAAAGTGATAACCATTATTTTGGAGGTGGTTTACTTCAAAGTCTTAAACAAGATATTTTTCATCTTCTTGAAGAACCACTAAAATGCAAGGTCGATAACAGTATATCAATACACAGTTGTCATAGCCGAAAACGTGAAGCAGAAGTGATTAAAGATGAAATTCTTAGTAGTCTTGAAAGTAACAAAAATCTAAACCCAGAAGATATTATAGTAATAGCCACCGATATAAATGACTATGTTCAGTGTATTAAAGAAGTTTTTAATAAAGAAGACAGTCAGTATCTGCCTTTTCATATTGATCGAGTTCAATTGGTCGATAATCAATACATAACAGCGTTAATGAAGCTGTTAGAAAGCTTTAATCAAGAAATGACAGCTTCTGTTATATATGAATTGCTCAGTCAAAACTCTATACTTCAAAAATTCAGCATAAGAGAAAACGACTTGCCGCGGATTAAAAACTGGATATTGAATTCAAATATACGAAATTTCTATTCGAAACAACACAAGTCACAATTAAAATTTGAAGAAAAGTCTGGTAATACTTGGCAATTTGGTAAAAACCGTTGGATAGCAGGTTATTTATCAGGAGATGTTGATGACACAGAGTTTCTTTCAACCTATGGTGACGTAGCAGGTCAAGAGGATATATTTTCTCAATTTTTTGATTTTTTAGATCTTTGGTATCTGTATTATCAACAAGCAAAAGAAACACAAACACCAAAAAAATGGCATGATTTTATTGTTCAGATTTGTCAAAAGTTTTTATACAATGATTTGTCAGATGATTATGAAAAAAGAATCCTTGATGAATTAGAAAACAAATTCATAACGCAAACTTTAAACAGTCGACAAGCAATCCCTTTGGTCGTTGTAAATACAATTGTAGAAACAGTCATTTCTGAGAATAATTATCGAAGTGAAGGACAAATAGGTGTCCGTTTCCAGTCTTGGGAAAATGCTTTTGTTGTTGATGCTAAGCTATTGATAATAATGGGTTTGAATAATAATGAATTTCCTAAAAAACAAGTTAAAAATGATTTAGATATCTTCAGTAAAACACCGGCTAGATTAAACAAGTCAACAAGACAACGCGATAAAAACTTAATGTTAACAGCTTTGACAGAAAATACCCAAAAGTTAATCATGACCTATATTGGTTTTGATACAAAGAGCAATGAACCTCTGCCACCTTCGGTTATTCTAGATGAGTTAATCAGTTATTTACAGCAAAAAACTGACCATGAATTTATGGTTGAACAACACAAAATGCATGGCTACAATAAAAAATATTACAGCCACAATCAGAAAAGTTATGATCAAAAGAATTACCAGTTAGCCAAGAGTTTTTATAATCCAGAAGAATCAGAAATTAGTAAAGATGTGATTTTAAATAAACAAGTTCAATACCAACTCAGTATCAATGAATTAATGAATTTCTTTGTTGACCCATTGCAGTTTTTTCTAAAGAACAATGCAGAAATAAATCACTCAATCTATGAAGAGGTATTTCAAGACACGGAGACCTATCATCCAAATGGATTAGAGTCATGGCAATTGAATCAAGAGATATTTGCTCATGGAAAATCTACTGCTGCTAAAACGGGTATAATCAGTGACAACAAATCAGGGCAAAACTTGCTCAATAAATTCGAAAATTCTTTGGCAACATTGCGCAAACTTTTGAATGATACAAAACTACAAACCAAAACAATAGAGTTGTCATTGGGTAAGTATAAAGTATTTGGCCATATAGAAGTTGATGAAAAACAAAGACTTATCTCTGTTTTCCCCAGTAAATTATCGGCTAAAAATTTGTGTAAACATTGGATAAAACACCTTTGTTATCAAGCAACCGAATCAGAACAGGAGAGTTATGCCTATTTTGAAGACAAAAGTATGGTATTCAAAGCGCTTGAAAACAGCAAAGAACTACTGAGTAGAATTTTTGATAGATGGCAACAATCTTTTAAGCAACCTTGGCTATTTTGCCCCAATAAAATCATCAATACAAAAAACAAAAATCTAGCTGTGTTAACAAGAGCAGCCTATCTGAAAAATTTTACTGATACCAACAATAATTTTCCCAGCGAAGGACAGAAATACCTCATTCTTCAAGTTGAAGAATACAATGAAGAAGCGGACATAGGTCAATTTATTGATCCACTTATTGCTGAAATTGAACTGCTGTAACATAGAACTGCCCTACATAATATCAAATCAGCAAGCTAAGAATTTACCAACAGTAATAACGATTCAAATAATAAATTCATTGTGTTAAAATTAACTTAATCAACCAATCAACCGAGAATTGCATAAAAATGAGAAAAATTCTATTCACGATACTGGCTACAACACTTTGTTTGTCAACAGCATTTGCCTTAACTAATCACTCAAAAATCAATAAATTAGACGCAATGATAGTTGCAGGTATGAAGGATTGGAAAGTTCCAGGTCTTGCAGCTGTGGTTGTTAAAGATGGCAAAGTCGTATTTAAAAAGACTTATGGAGTTAAAGACATTGATACAAAAGAACCTGTCGATGAAGATACTTTATTCAATATGGCCTCAACAACCAAAGCACTTATTGCCATCTCATTAGGCATCTTAGTTGACCAGGGCAAGATAAATTGGGAGGACAAGGTCGTTAATCACTTTGCATCGTTCAAACTTTCTGATTCATACATTACTGCTGATGCACGTGTAAAAGACTTGTTGTCTCACAATTTAGGCATTGGCAATGCAGACCTGTTATGGGTAATAAATAACTTAACCACAGCGGAGATAATAAATAAGTTTCAATACGCTGAAAAAAAATACCCTTTACGTGGTGGTTTCCAATACCAAAATATTATGTATGTTGTCGCTGGTGAGCTGATTGAATCGGTTAGTGGACAACATTGGACGAGGTTTGTAGGTGAAAATATCCTAAAGCCACTGGGGATGACACGTACCCAAACCAAATCAAAGAATATCAAAAAAATGGGCAATTATGTTACTCCGCATGTTAATGATTTTGAAGATGGTGTGGTTAAAGTAGGTTACACATTCACTGATCAAATGGGTGCTGCAGGAATGATTTGGTCTAGCCTTAACGATATCAGTAAATACTTGATATTCCTTGTAAATGATGGAGTGAATCAGTCTGAAACTCTTCTTAAACCAGAAACATTCCAGTATCTATTCAAGCCTCACTCCCTTTTAACAGACGGAACTGTATACCCCACCAATGTTTTAACCAAACCAAAATGGAATACCTATGGTTTGGGTTGGTTTCAACAAGACTACCGAGACAGCAAACTTGATTTTCATACCGGAAGTATTTCTGGATTAGTGGCCATTGCAGGGGTAATGCGCGAACATGATATGGCTGTTTATGTTTTTGCCAACCTTGATCATGCTGAGTTGCGACATGCGATTATGTATAAGGCAATTGATCTTTTTGCTTTCAATGATAATAGCAGGGACTGGCATCAAGAAGTGTTTGATTTGTATTCAGGTTTTAAGGAGAAGGCGATTGCATTACTGAACAAACGAAATGAAGATCGTGTTTTGGACACCGAAACTTCATTGTCATTGGAACAATATGCAGGCAGTTATCAAAATGAAATGTTGGGTGAAATTGAAATAAATGTAAATGATGGGCAGCTGCAAATTGATGTTAACAATTACTTGTCTTTTGTCGCCAAACATTGGCACTATGATACATTTATAACAAACAAAGACCCCAAGTGGAGGGTTAAATTAATGCTCCAATTTAATTTAAATGAATTGGGAAAAACAGCTGACCTTAAAATGTTTGGCGAAACGTTTGTAAAAATTGAACAATAAAACAGACAATAAATAATGCCTATATTTCAAGAATGTTCGTTTGAAAAGCCTTTTATGAAGAATACTTTCATCCCAAGCCCATTCTCGTATTCTGAGAATCTACTCTGATATAATCCAATTAATGAAAATATTTGATTTATATACCGCAAACTTAAATGGCACCAAGCTGATTGAAGCCAGTGCAGGCACAGGTAAGACATTTACCTTGTCTGGCTTGTATATCCGTTATATTGTTGAAAAAAAATTGCTACCAGAAAATATATTGGTACTGACCTTTACTAAGGCTGCTACAGCAGAACTAAAAACCCGGTTGCGTGAGCAATTAATAGAGTGTAAAAACCATTTGTTGGATATTGAATCGGTTAACAGCGATAACAAGCAACTCTATGAATTGTACGAAAGCTATAAATCACAATCATCTGCGCTTAAATACATTGAACTGGCGCTTATTTGCTTTGATCAAGCTTCTATCTATACCATTAATGGGTTTTGTCAAAAAGTGATTGACGATTATAATAGCGATTGTGGTTCACCTGTTTTTCAAGAATTGATCAATAAAAAAGCCATGGTCAAAAAATTTGTCTATGAGTTTTGGAGAATACAACAAAAGAATGTTCATATCGAGTTTCTTACCTGTATCCCTTCGATAGATGATGTGATCAAGAAAATAGATGGTCTGCTTAATAAAAGTCATTATCAGCAAGTAGTGCCTGAGATTGATTGGTCAGATACAGGAAACCTACACAAAGAACATTGGAATTTAGCCAAAAAATGGGAACTACATAAAAATGAATTACTAGACTATATGCTTTCTGGTGACTTTAATGGTACTGTTTATAAGGCATCAAAAAGGCAAGTATATCATGATGACATGAAGCAATTTTTCATGGGTTATGAGGGCAGTGTATTAAAGTTCTGTGCAAGCTATATCGAAAGCAAACTTGGCAAGAAAAATACCTTAAAACCCATGCCACAATTTTTTGTGGACTTTGAATTGTTCTACAATAAAATATTCTATGCCTATGATTCTGGTAAACCCGGTAACAATTTGGTCGTCAGCTATATGTATGAATGTTTCAACTATGTCCAACATCAATTGGCGAAGTTACTGAACCAACAGGGCATGTATGATTATTCTGATCAAATAAAAGTGGTTCACCGTGGCATTAACAACCACCCAAATCTTGTGGATAAAATTGCCAGTCAATGGCAATGCGTTATGGTTGATGAGTTTCAAGATACCGACAGTATGCAGCTTGAAATATTTGATCGGTGTTTTAATGATGGCAAACATGATTTGATTTATGTCGGTGATCCCAAGCAGGCAATTTATGATTTTAGAGGTGCGGATGTTTTTGTTTATAATCAAGCCAAACAATTGGTTCAAGAACAGTTCAACCTTGCGACAAACTGGAGAAGCAGTGATAAGCTATTGGCAGCGACCAATGGAATGTTTGATTTCGATAATTCCTTCACGTTTCCCTGGTTGACATTTTGCCCTTCATCGCCCAAATCTGATCAAGAAAAGCAACTGCAAGATATTTATTCTCCAGTTGTATTGATCGATTGTGTGCAACAAGACAGAAATCAATCACTTGCGAATGAAATTAAACGATTTCTAGTGGAAGCCAAGGTTAACCAAGAAGCAATAAAGGCTGAAAATTGTGTGATACTGGTCAATAGCAATAATATGGCCGTCGAATTGTATGAGTTTCTTCTGTCTCAAGACATTGGTGTAAGTTTGTGGAGTGATTCAGGTGTTTTTTCTACAACAAGTGCCAAACAATTGTACTACCTCATTCGCGCCATTAACTACCCCAGTCGAAGCAATATTTTTACCACATTGCATGGCCTGTTTTTTTCTATAGGTTTGGATCAATTGCAACAACTTGACAGCGAAGAATATGTGGCTCAGTTTGTAAACTACCGACTACAAAGTCACAACAGCAGTATTATCTATGTTATACAAAGCTTATTGAATGAAAAGCAAGTGGCTAACAAACTATTACAACGCCTTGATGGAGAGAGGCATTACACCGATTTGCAGCATTTATTGGAGCTTCTACAACAGCAAGTTGACTTGGGTAGCAATAGCAATCAATTAGAGCAATGGCTGGCTTTACAAGTACAGCAAGTTGAATATTTAGAAGAAGACGATCAACGCAAAAGACGCGTCGAAAGTGATGGCAAGAAAATTTCCATCATGACTGTTCACAAGTCCAAAGGGCTAGAGTTTGACCATGTTTTTATTCCTTATGCTGACAAAATAAACGACAATACTCCACGCAACAATATTAACTTGCGAGCTTGTTTGGCCACGCATGATGACAACAATCTGGGAAAACTTTATTGGAAACACAGTCAAACAGCACAAAACAGTTATCTAAAGGAAAAAAGGGCCGAGAATATCCGCAACTTATATGTTGCCATTACCCGTGCCAAATACCGTGTCTATTTGGGCATTGATAGAAGCAATGAAAAAGCATATGCAAAATTGCCCATTGCAAAACTAATCAACCACTTTGAATCAAATCAAAATGCATGTTCGATTGTGAGCAATCAAAAGGTTTGTACTCAATCGATACAGCAGCCAGAAGTTAAGTTAGAAAACCCAGCAGTATTTCATAGAAGATTAGATAAACCTCAATCTATTTACAGTTTCTCAGCTTTAAGCAAAAAACAAAACGTTTCATATGAGAGCCCAGATGAAAATTTAGAAGATCAACCTGTTGAACTGGATTACAACAATTATTTTCAATTCCCCAAAGGCGCAAAAAGTGGCACCATGCAACATGAAATATTGGAAAACCTCAATTTCAATGCCAATATTACAGAGATTGAAACAGAAGTGAAGATTCAACTCAAGCGCAATAACTATGATATCAAGTGGCAAGATTGTTTAAGCCAACAAATCCATAGAATTCTAAATACTCAGTTATGGCTAAATGGCGCAAAATTATCTGAGATCACGAACCACGTAGATGAAATGGAGTTTATGTTGCCGGTGGGTTCAATTAATAACCTTAATATCTCACAATGGTTGTCAATACACAGAGCCAGGCCAACAGAATTTCTGCAAGACAACTTGCATGGCTATCTAACAGGTTTTATTGATTTGGTATTTGAGTTTAACGATAAGTTCTATGTTGTTGATTATAAAAGCAACTATTTGGGCATGGAGTACCAAAACTATGACAACCAAGGATTGCAAGAAGCAATAGAACACCACTACTATGATCTACAGTATTTGCTTTACAGCGTCGCTTTGGTTAAATACCTGAGAAATAAGTTTAATAATTTTGACTATGACCAGCATTTTGGTGGAATTGCTTATGTCTTCACCCGTGGCATAAATTCCGAAGCAGGACAGGGCATATATACCAATAAACCCAACAGAGAACTCATTGAAGCCATGATGGAGAAGTTTGATGTTAGTTGAACAAATCAGAACCTTCATTCAATCGTTGACCTCCAATCCCAAAGTTGTAGAACTGGTCTTGCAAGTTCAACAACAATTGGAAAAAGGACATACTGCAATCCAATTCAATGAAACCCTAGAAGATGAATTAATCAGTTCTGATGGTGACCATGGTTATATTGTCCAACAGGGTAAGTTAGCTGGATTCAGACGTTTCTTTAATCAGGAAAAAGCAATAGCAGCTGATTTTAACAACTCTCAATCAATAGAAAATAATCCAGATGAGATAAAAAAAGCCATAGAATATGTTTGTCAGACTTTGGAATTGCCTGTGATTGAAGCACAACAAAATGAACAAGACAAACAATGGCAAGCAAGTTTAGAGTTTTTAGCACACAGTCGATACATACTCAGCGGTGGACCAGGTACCGGAAAAACAACCACAGTTGTTCGCATGTTAATGATGTTTAGCTATTTAAACCCCGATGCAAAAATTGCACTGGCCGCTCCAACAGGAAAAGCCGCCAACCGCATGATGCAAAGCATCAATAACCTCTTGCCCAAAGACAAACCACAAACTGCCCAAACACTGCACCGATTATTGGGATTCAATCAACAAAAAAATACTGTTAAATACAACAAAAACAACCCATTGCCTTATGATTTAATCATCATTGATGAAGCATCCATGCTAGATGTGACTATCGCCTATCGCATCATACAGGCATTGAAACCCTCTGCCCAATTGTTACTCATCGGTGACAGAAACCAGCTACCATCGGTAGAACCTGGCAATGTTTTTGCCGATTTATGCGGCATGGCCAAATTAAATTACAAAGAACTTATTGAAAATTTCCGTTTCAGTCAAGATTCAATCATTTCTATGTTATGCGTGAGTTTAATCAATCAAGATTTGGAAACATTTAATCAGTATCATCAACACAAAAATCCACAATCAAGAGATGAAAAACACAAAGCCATGCAAGACTGGACGGATATGACTGGAACAGAATCTGCCATTATTTTATCCCCGATAAAATACGGCAGAGATTCGGTAACAGAATTGAATGAATTGGTCATGCAGATTTTATACAAAAACAACAAACTTAACCAAGGCATGCCAATTATAGTCAGTAAAAATGATTATGCTCTCAATGTATTTAACGGAGACATTGGACACCTACACCTAAAGAATAACCAATGGTTTGCCAATTTCAATATCCAAGGTAGCCAAAAGAGTATAAACCTAGACGCGATAAATGGCTGGCAAGCAGCCCACGCCATAACCATACATAAATCACAAGGATCCGAATACGATCATGTATTAATCGTATTGCCCAATGATCTAGAGCTTGAAATATTAACTTCATCATTATTATACACAGCAATTAGCCGTGCCAGAAAGTCCATAACCATCTGGTCAAGTCAAAGAATTATCGCCAAAATATTGGCCACAAATGAAAACCGAATGACTTTTTTAATTTAAACCTAAATTCCGATATAGAAAATACGATGATTGCACAAGCCCTTGATGCACCTAGCAAATCCAGAAAAAACTTCATCATCAATAAGGTGATTTTAGTTTTTCTTGATTTCCCATGCACATCAGTTATTTGCACTCTCAAACGCATTTCTATTTCTGGATTTAGGTTAAATACAAATTATTTAAAATAATTAAAAAAAACAGTTGACGAGCAGGGGTCAAATCAGCATAATGCTCATTCTTTCGAGGGGCTATAGCTCAGCTGGGAGAGCGCAACACTGGCAGTGTTGAGGTCAGCGGTTCGATCCCGCTTAGCTCCACCAACTTCCCGGCATTAAAAACGGGCTAAACTCGAAAAGAAACTGTTGCGTCCCCTTCGTCTAGTGGCCTAGGACTCCGCCCTTTCACGGCGGCAACAGGGGTTCGAACCCCCTAGGGGACGCCATCTCTTTTACACCGTCTTTTATAGTATCTAACACCTTGAAAGGTAAGGATATCTTAGGTGTTCGAAAACCCTCATATCGATGGTAAGTTAAAGGGTCGGCAAAGACCAATTTTAACGCAGTTCTCTTGTCTTCCAACCTCTTGGAAACCCATAGTTTATAAGGGTTTGAGAGGAAGTTTATAGCGAGTTCGAACATTGTCTCGTAGGTACGTTGAGGTTTTGACCGTAATTCAGCTTTTTCAGCGATCAAAAGCTTTTCTCTCTCAAGCTTAGTAATCTTTTTTTCATACGCATCAATCACACTTTGATTTTCCGAATCGACAATTCTATCAATAAGAAGATTAATTTTACTTTCAGTTGTCTTAATTTGTTTATGCATAGTTTTCACCTGTTCCTTTGCTTGTGCCCAACGATTTTGCCAAGCATGTTTAAATAAAATAGATGCAACATTAACCAACCCTCTGGATGGTTTCAGTGTTTGAAGCATTTCACCAAAGTCCT
Source organism: Gammaproteobacteria bacterium (assembly GCA_024280395.1). GTDB lineage: Bacteria > Pseudomonadota > Gammaproteobacteria > Xanthomonadales > Marinicellaceae > NORP309. Next base: position 54,605 of record JAJRQG010000006.1, read on the forward strand.
CTTCAATTTTTCTTTTAGGTACAGACTTTCTGTAACTACTGCATTTCTTAGTGTAACAAAGATAGTAAGGGTAGAGCTTCGTTTTACCCTTTGACCAACAAGCGGTAAGAGGCTTATTACAATCGCCACAATTAACAAAACCACGTAATGGAAAGTCTTCTGATAAATTTCTACGAGCAACGGTTCTAACTGTGTTATGGAGACGTTGTTGAATTCGCTCATAAGTTTCAAAACTGATTATTCCTTCATGCTGAGCTTTTTGAAGTGGAATATCCCAGTTAGGCACTTCAATCATTCCTGCATAGAGTGATTGTTCGAGCAATATTTTAACAAGTTGATGTCTTACTCGTCCAGTTGAAGGATTTTTTGGAAAGTCGGGATGAGTGTCTAAAAATCGTTTAATTTCAACCTGAGAGTCAAAACGACCAGAAGCAAAACCTTCTAGTGCTTCTTGTAGAATAGAAGCGGCAGGTTCATCTCGAACCAAAACTTTGCCTCGGCCTCTAACTTGTTCGAAACGGTAGCCTACAGGTTTACGGAACACCCAATATCCATTCATACTTCTTGCGCGCATTCGGTTTACTGTTTGTTCTGCATTCTTTTGACGTTGATGTTGAGAAACGCTTGCAAGTAGATTTTCAACCAACACTGAATCGGAATCATCACCAAAATCTACAGATGGAGATTTTAATATGCCACTGGCACGATCTATGTCACTACGAAGTTGTAAATGTGCTTCAATGCTCCTAGCAAGCCGTGAGATGTCATCAATGATAACTATATGAGGATTTGTCTTGCGTTTTCTTAGATAGGCAAGCATGGACTTCATAGCGGGTCTAGTGGCTAGTGCGCCAGTAATATCGTCACTGAATACTTCAACAACTTCATATTTCATAAGTTTAGCATATTCTCGACATCTGGTTTGTTGAGAATTAAGACCATCACCTTTTGAAGTCTGTTTTGCACTTGATACCCGACAATAAATGACGGCTTTTTGAATATTATCGTTCATAGGTCAAAACCTCTTTTTTTACGTTTTTTAACATGGCTCATTTTTTGATTGAATTCGAATCTTAGCGAGTCTTTGGCTTGTTTACTAGGATTCATTTGATTTTCCAACAATACAAGCTGGGTAGCCTCGATACCAAAACCTAAATCAACAAAGATTTCAATGACTTTCCAAAGCTCGATTAGTAGCTCTCGTTTTTGATTAGAAGATAAATTAAACTCTTCTAAGTGTGTCATATATTGATCTAAATTTGGTTTCATTTTTATTTCTCTGTTTACCAATTGTTAATTCGCTACATCTACCAGTCTATAAGGGATTGGTTAAGTTTCAGTCATTTTTAAGCAGGATTAATCTCAAATTTAAGATTGATTTAATCTTTCTATGCTTAGAAGCATTTTTTGCATTCCCGATTTATCGTTTTAGTAAAGCATGTGCTAAGATTAGCATTTCCACTATTGGTGACACCACGAGGCATTTGTAATATTCTGGAATGTTACAAACGATGAAAAAATATGACAGAATTTGATCCTACTTATTTGGGGCTTGAATCTCATTACAACGAAGTGCAACAGCACAAGATTAGACGGTTAATTTTAGAGGACTGGAAAAAATCTGATGCCAAGTTGCCAACCTATATGAATCTATTATCGCTTTATATCAGAACCGAAGACATTCCTAATGATTGG
>JAJRQG010000146.1 GCA_024280395.1 Gammaproteobacteria bacterium
AAGTAATCTACAATGTTGGCAGCAATATCAGTATTGTCTTCTATTACAAGTATTTTCATTTTTTCTCCGTGAGTGCGGGTAAAGTAAAAAAAAACCCAAGATAAGTTTTCACAAATCTTGGGCTAAAAGTAGATGCTGTAAATATGATTTGTAATCCTGGGTTCCTAGCACCTGTATCTAACTTAACTTGGGATGCATTATACTAACATTTCTGTTATGCTTTCGTTAAGATGGAATTAACTTTTCATTAATTCTAATATTTTAACCAAAATTAGTACATTTAATGGCTAAAATGGAGAAAATATATAGAATATCAATTCCTTATTTTGGCTTTTTATATGGCTCGATTTACAGCAATATTTATCGTTTTGGTGATTTCACTATTTACTCTTGAATTATACGAACCTATTCGCCAAGCTATTATCTTACCTTTTACTGGTTTTTTAGCTACTTTCAGTGCCGCAATTATGCAGTTATTTGATAGCGATGTTGAGTCAATTGCCGATATTATTCGCAGCACAAGTACAGGACAGGCCGTTCAAATCGCGGCGGGTTGTAATGGCGTCGAAGCAGTGATTATCCTTTTTGCAGCTATTTTTGCATTCCCATCTAGTTTCAAACACAAAATATATGGTTTCATATTGGGATTTTTTGGAATCCAAATACTGAATGTTGTTAGAATTATTTCACTGTATTATCTATTGCAATGGGATAAAAACTGGTTTGATTGGTTCCATCTGTATCTATGGCAGGCATTAATTATATTGGATGCATTGATTGTTTGGTTGGTTTGGTTGAGATACTTACCCAAGCAATCATATCAGTCAGAAACTAAAGTTTAATCTTACCTGTAAGAACTTGCCACCACATAACCCAGTCACCCATTAAACTATAAATAGGATAAGTGAATGTAGCTGGAATGTTATTTTCAAAAACAAAATGGCCTACCCAGGCAAAGCCATATCCTATGAATGGAATCAGAAATAATAATAATAAGCTTTGAGTTGCTATTGCGTACATAATTAATATGACGATGATACTAGAGCCAATAACATGTAGTAATCGACAAATTTTATTGGCATGCTGGCTTAAATAAAATGGATAAAAATCTTTAAAGGACTGGTATTGTTTTTCGGACATCCCTTATTTTACAACTTTTAAGAAACTTTTTCCATCTGTTTTCTTTTTCTTAACAACTGACTTCAGCGTTGATTTGTTTTTGTTCGTTGGCGGTGTTGGATCTGGAATTTCATCACTACCCCCCTCACCAAACATCATTCCTTGTCCATTCTCTCTAGCATATATGGCCAATATGCTATCAATTGGCACATACAAGCTTTGACTGACACCTGAGAATCTGGCATCAAATAATATTCCTTCATTAACCAATTCTAAGTTCTTAGTCGCACCATAGGAAATATTCAAAACCACCTTGCCATCTTCATCAATGCCTGAAGGAATCTGAACATCAGAGTGCTCTGAACTCACCAACAACAAAGGGGTGTAATCGTTATCACTGATCCACTCATGTAATGCACGAATGATATAAGGTTTTGATGAGTTCATATTTTTTAAATGTTTATACTTTAAAAATCGAAACGCATTTCGCGTTCTTGTTCTGAGACACTTTGTTTAAAAGACTCTTTTCTAAAAATCATGTGTGCATAAGTTCGAATTGGCTTTGGCAATTCTTCCCAATCCAAGCCATAATGTTCTAATCGCCACAAAAATGGAGCCAAACAAGTATCAACCAGGGTCATTTCATCGCTTAAGAAAAATTTAGTTTCTGAAAACAACTCAACAGACGCATTAAGTTTAGCAGTTAGTTCTTCAATTGCTGCATTCTTTTCTTCAACCGTGCCATTTTCTAGCATTGGAATATAACTTAACCAGTCTTTCTCTATTCTATAGGCATACAAACGTAATTTAGCACGAGTAACTGGGTCAGGCGGCATCAATGGTGGGTGCGGATATCTTTCGTCTAAATATTCAGTAATGACAGTAGTTCCATACAAAGCCAAATCTCTATCTACAACAGTAGGTGTTGTATGGTAAGGGTTGATGTGTATTAAATCTTCTGGCGGATTCAATGGATCCACCTCAATCACGTCAATACTGCTAATGTTTTTGGTTTTTAATAAGAATCTAATTCTGTGGCTATCATAAGAATCTGACACAGAATAAACTGAAATAATTGATCGCCCTCTAGCTGGAATAATCACGGCTAAATCTCCTTTGTAATTTTAAAATATTGCCCAAATTGAGCAAAGTCGCGCATTGTAACATTTTTGACCCATAAAAAGCAAAAAAAGGCGGCTTGAAATCACCATCAAACCGCCTTAAATATACTGTAACTTATTGAATTTTAATGTATATCTTTAAAGTAATTTTTCTTCAACATGAATGCTAAAAAGGTAAAAACAACCAAAAATAACAAGACCCAAGGAGCATATGCCAAACGAATTAATTGAGCAGGCTCTGCTGTATAGGCCAAAAAGTTAACTATGTCTCGAACTGCAGTATCAAACTCATCGTGAGAAAGCTTACCTTCTGTGATGTTTTCAAAACCAGTAAAGGTATGGCTCACAATACCATGCTCATCTTCATGCTCTTCGAAGCTGGCTTGCTGAATGCCTTGCAACTCCCACAACACATTGGGCATGGAGACATCAGGGAAAAGCGTATTATTCCATCCAGTTGATTTTGATGAATCTTTATAGAAGCTCTTCAAATAAGTAAATAACCAGTCATTGCCTCTTGATTTGGCCACCAACGTTAAGTCTTTAGGAAAAGCATTGTTGAACCAACCTTTCTCTTTAACTTGAGCATTGTCCATAGTTTTAGTCATATGAGAACTAAATTTAGCTCCCGTAAAGATTAAGTTTTCAGTCACCTCATCTTTACTTAAACCCAAATCTGCCGCCATTCTGCTATAACGTTGATATTGCAAAGAATGACAACCAGAACAATAGTTCATGTAAAGTTTAGCACCGTTAACCAATGAATCATTGGAACGAATATTGGTTTGTGCAGACTCTAAATGTGCACCGCCACCAGAAGCAAATAAATTTGCCGACATAAATAAAATTATGATTAATGTTAAATTTTTCATCAGTGTGTCAACCTCTCTGGAATCGGCTTATGTTTTTCATTTTTTGAATAAAAGAATAAGAAGGCAAAATAAGCAAAATAAACACCTGTTAATATACGTGCCACCAGTTTTTCCGTGTCACCCCAACCAATCATACCTAGATAACCCAGTGCAATGAAAGAAAACACAAAAGAAAACAGAGCTATTTTAAATGGCAACAAACGATATCTAATAGATTTTACTTCGCTTCTGTCTAACCAAGGCAATACAAACAACATAATTATTGCTGAGAACATTGCGATCATTCCCCACAGAGGATTAGGCACAACTTTCAAAATAGCAAAGAACGGTGTGAAATACCAAACAGGTTTAATGTGTTCAGGTGTGGAACCTGGATCGGCAATATTGAAATTATCATGCTCTAAGAACAAACCACCCATGTCCGGTTTAACAAAAACAATGAACATAAATAGCAGCAAGAATATACCCACACCGAAAATATCTTTAACAGTGTAATAGGGGTGGAAAGGAATACCATCTTTGGGAATACCATTTTCATCTTTGTTCTTTTTGATCTCAATGCCATCTGGATTGTTTGATCCAACAGTATGCAAAGCAAGGATATGCAATACCACCAATAACAATAACACAATTGGCAGTGCCACTACGTGCAATGCAAAGAAACGATTTAATGTAGCATCAGAGATATTGTAATCGCCGCGTATCCACTCTAACAAACCGTCGCCAATATAAGGAATAACACCAAACAACTGAGTAATCACTTTAGCACCCCAGAAAGACATATTACCCCAAGGCAGTACATATCCCATAAATGCTTCTGCCATCAAAGCCAGATAGATAAACATGCCCAACAACCATACCAATTCTCTGGGTTTTTTATAAGACCCGTACATTAAACCACGGAACATGTGCATATAAATTACAATAAAGAATGCTGAAGCACCTGTTGTGTGGAGGTAACGAATCAACCAACCCCACGGCACATCACGCATGATATATTCAACCAAACCAAAAGCTTGTTCCGCATCTGGTTTGTAGTGCATGGTTAGCCACACACCTGTTAGTAATTGATTGACCAATACCAACAGTGACAAAGAACCAAAGAAATACCAAAAATTAAAATTGTTTGGTGCATAGTATTCTGACAAATGTTCTTTATAGGCTTTGGTTACTGGAAGACGTGCATCAATCCAGCCCATTAGTCCCGATGAACTGTTTGAAGAGTTAACTGCTTTACCCATTATGCACCTCCTTCTAGTGAATCAACACCTATAATTAAATTATCGTCATCAACAAAAATATAAGGCGGAATCACCATATTGGTACCTGCAGGAGAGCCTTTGAATACTCTGCCTGATATGTCAAATGTTGAACCGTGACAAGGGCAGTAAAATCCGCCTTTCCAATCGGCATCAAAGGCCTGAGGAACTATTTCTGAATAAGTTTTTGGAGAGCAACCCAAATGAGTACAAATACCAACCATGACCAATAACCCTTCTTTTTTAGAGCGAGGTAAGTTTTTTGCGTAATCTGGTTGTATACTTTCCTCTGATTCAGGATCTTTTAACCTGTCTTTTAAACCCGTCAAAGTATCTAATAATTTTTTATCGCGCAGGACTATAAAAATCGGTTGGCCTCTCCACATTACTTGAAGTTTTTGACCAATTTCTAATTTTGAAATATTTGCCGTTACCGGTTCGCCTGCAGATTTTGCACGCTCACTGGGCAGCCAAGATTTTAAAAATGGAACCGCAGCAAAACCAACTCCAACTGCACCTACCACTGAGGTTGCAATTAGTAGGTTTCTGCGACTTTCATTGACTTTATCAGTCATGTTTACTCACTCCTATCTTTTTATTACTCATTAACTGGTGGGATTTTACTCTAAAATTAAATGATTTTACACATAAACATGTATTCAATTCTTCTAATAAAGCATTTCAGATAATTGATGCGCCAAAAAAACATTAAATTACCGTTAAAATTTATTTATGGCGCTTTTTATCATGTACAATTCATTTTTTATCTATCACAGAGTTTTCTATTTCCCTAACCATGAGTAAGGCTTATCACACACTGAAATTTGTTCTGCAATCTGTCGTTGCTGGCCTAGCTTTGGGCTTCATCATTATTTATTTTCAGACCGATTCAGCCTTAAAGAAACAAAACAGCGCCTCCCTTTCAAACGCTCCTTTTAGTTATGCCCAAGCAGTGAAGAAAATATCTCCTTCAGTAGTGAGCATTTATACCCACAAAGAAGTTTACCGAAACCAATTGATTAATCCCGAATTAAAAAAATTTATGGGTTTAAGCTCCTTAACAATACAACCTGAAACTCGTCAATACTTAGGCTCAGGAGTGGTTATGTCTGAGGATGGTTATATTGTTACCAACTTTCATGTTATCAAAGGAGCCACTCAAATAATCGTATCGCTCTGGGATAACACTTTGTTGGAAGCCAAGATTATAGGTTCCGACAGTGTTACTGATATAGCGGTATTAAAAATTGAAGCCATCAACCTTACTCCTGCAACCTTTGCCAACTCGGACACCACACAAACAGGCGACATAGTCATGGCTGTTGGTAATCCCTACGGACTAAGTCAAAGTGTTACTCTAGGCATCGTCAGCGCCAAAGGTCGAAGTGGTTTGTCTGTAAGCATTATTGAAAACTTCATACAAACTGATGCTGCCATTAATGAAGGAAACTCTGGTGGCGCCCTTATCAATGCACATGGGGACTTAGTCGGAATTAGTACAGCTAATTTCAATCAAAATGGTGCACAAGGTATCAATTTTGCCATTCCATCAAATGCAACGAAACTAATTATGCAAAAAATACTGAAGAATGGAAAAGTGCAAAGAGGATGGTTAGGTATTACTTTATATTCTGCACAAAATTTTTATCGCCAAAGATTGGTCAAACCAGAAAAAGGAGTGGTGGTATATACTGTTTACCGCGGATCGCCCGCACACAAATCAGAGCTAAAACACAATGATATCATCACTCATATCAATAATATAGAAATTCAAGACCAACGCCATTTTAGAGAAATCATAGCTCAATCTAAACCTGGAGAGTCTCTAAAAGTCAAAGGGTTCTCACAAGGCCAACCTTTTGACAAAAAAATCACCACCATAGATAGACCACCACAATTCAATTGATTGGCAAACAGGGTTTTTGACTTCGTGGCCCAGATACAATGAAAGCTTTTCGTTTTTGGATTAACCTTTGAACCCGATAATGTTGTTTTCCTAGCTTCTCAGATACAACCTTAAGTTTACAATTAAATTGTCTTTGTGCTTCAATATCATTTGTAACCTTTCCGTCAATTAACAACAATAATGCCTGACTTTCTACAGTCCTCCAGTCATTCTTCGGCAATTTATTTGTTCTAACTTTTATTGTGTGCCGCAAACTTTCTTTGGCTTTATTTAAATCGCCTTGTACCATTTGAATTTCAGCAAAAGCCGATAAAGTTTCTACATAATACAAATTGTCATCGCCCAATTTTTTCAGTCTTAAGTCTAAGCACGAACTATCCAGTCTTGCGCTTTTTCAACCTCACTTAATTCTAGATACATGCGCCCGATATTTGTCATAGAGAAAGCTATGTTAGCATTCTTCAATTGATTCTGTTGGTACATGACTGTGTAAGCCTGTACAAATAACGACAAAGCCTTGTCTATTTCACCCAAGTCAGCAGCAACCATTCCTAAATTATTGTTCATCCCTGCTACATCTATGTGTGTTTCGCCTAAATTATTCACTTCTATGGCTTTGGCTTTTAAAAAGATTTGTTGTGCCTTTTGATAGTGTTGACTCTGTCTTTCCACCAGCCCCAAATTATTCAATGTTCTGGCATATTTCATAGATTCAGACAGATTCAAATTATTGAAAATATCTAAGGCTTTGGTCAAGTTAGCTTCTGCCAAGTCGTATTGCCCTGCTTCAAAATAGGTAGCTCCCAAACGATTAAAAGCTGAGGCGGTTAGAATATGAGTGTCACCCAACCGACTTAGCCTGGCATTCGCCACATGCTGAAAATGCGCTAACGACTGAACATAATCGCCTTGAGCATAGGCAAGAACACCCAAAGCTGAACGACTTTTTATGGTCTTGTGATGGGTTTCTCCAAATTGTGCTTTATTCAAGGAATAACTTTTTGAATAGTAATACTCAACTTGCTCAAAATCGCCCAATCGCCAATAAACATTGCCCAATAATTGATAAATATCCACCACCAAAGAGTGTTCTTCTCCAAATAATTCTATCCTTTTCTTTAAGCCGGACTTAAGTAACTGTTTTGCTTTAACAAAATCACCCAATTGATAGTAATTCTGTCCTTGAAAAACTTCAATTTCTGCTTGAACCTCTTTTCCTAACTGTTCAAACTGGAATTGTTTTAGCAACTGATTGGTTTGGTCTTGAGCTTCTTGTAACTTTCCCTGCTGTTGCAACAATCTTGTCCTTGCCAGATACATTCGCAACATTCCTTCCCCATTGTTCTGACTTTTAAACAACTCATCTGCCTTTTTAAACTGTGGCTCGGCCTGCTCTAAAAGACTCATGTTTAAATATACATTGCCCAGTGTTTCATACAATGTTGCCTTTGTCATCGGCTCTTGATTAAATTGCGAGTCCAAACGTTGACTAGAATAATCCAACAAATCTTTCACTTGAATAATTTTTGCATCAGTCACCAACGGATCCGACACTTTAAACATGTCTTTTAGAAAGGCTGTGACCTGCACCACTCTTTTTTGTTCTAAGCTAATTTCCCGAATAGATTGTTTTAAATTTTTTGATTGTATAAAAAGAACAACTGTTAAAGCCAACAACGAAATTACAGCCAGGCTGCTTAACATCACCCCAAATACATGTCTTTGAATAAACTTCTTCGAACGATATAAGACCGAGTCTTTTTTTGCAACCACAGGTCGGTTATCCAAAAAATTTTGTATATCCTCGGCAAATTTAACCGCTGATAAATAACGTCGCTCAGGCTGTTTCGCGATTGATTTAGCAACAATTTGCTCAATATCGCCCGATAATTTTCTGGATAAATTGGCTTCAACCGATTGGATAGCAGATTCTGAAGAGATGTTTTTGCTGACCAATTTTGGAACAAATTGCGTAATGATTTCAATAGCTGCCGATAAATTATTGGACTCAACCTTATAAGGCAATTTCCCAGTGAGCAAATAATACAACAATATTCCCAATGAATATATATCACTTGCTGTAGTAATATTACCACCATTAATTTGTTCTGGGCTGGCATAAGCAATCGTCATCATTAAACTGGATACCGTTTGACTGTCATCGTTTTCAGGTGACTCTCTTTGGATGAGTTTTGCCAACCCAAAGTCCAACAACTTAGGTTCTCCTTGCGAGTTAACCATAATATTGCCCGCCTTAATGTCCCTGTGCACTATCAAAGAACGGTGGACAGCATCCACTGCCATGCAAATTTTTTGAAATAAAACAAGCCGTTGATTAAGATTGAGTTTATTGAGATCACAGTATTGATTAATATGAACACCATCAATGTATTCAACTATAAGGAAAGGAATGTTGTCCTTGGTGATTCCACCATCATATAGGCGTTCTATGTGAACATGGTTTAACGACAATAATATTTCAAGTTCGCGATTGAAACTGTTTAGTATGTGTGTTGAAAATCGACCTGTTGTGGCAAACTTAATCGCCACTTTTCTCTCAAAACCATCATCGGTTTTACTGGCCAGATAAACATCTCCAATACCACCACTGCCGAGTTTTTCTTCTATCTTGTAACCATGTATCTGTTTGGGAGGTTTAAAGGCTTGCTTAAAATCTGAATGCCATGAAGGATTGCTGTCCAATAAATTGGATTCAGAATAGTGTGCATTCAATAAATCCTTTAACTCTCGCAACATGTTCTCATCATCAACACCTGAATTTAAAATGATTTTGGCATGCTTGTCTTGGGACTCAAGAATCAATTGTTCAAACAATTCCCAAAGCTTATCCCAGTTGTATTGAGCTTCTTTCATTTAATCATTATGTCATATTTTGTAAATCTTTGCTAAAATATAAGCATGTTAAGCCAATCACAAGTAGCCAGTGAAATAACTCAGCTGTTGGTGCGAGATGATATCACTGATGAAAACAGAAACAATCAATTGTTGTCACTGGTCTATTCCGAACTCAAAACCATTGCCCAATACAAAATGGTTTCGGAAAGAGGCAACCATACCCTGACGCCCACCGCTCTGGTTCACGAAGCCTATTTGCGATTGGTCAAGGACCCCAGCTTACAATGGCAATCACGCAAACATTTCTTTGCAGCAGCTGCAGAATCCATGCGCAGAATCTTGATTGATTCGGCTCGAAGCAAAATAGCTGTAAAACATGGAGCCAATGCCAAACACACACAAAATATTGATATCGCCAAACCTGATGACATCACACTGGATGCCAATATTTTGGATCTTGATCGTGCATTAATTCTGCTAGAGCAAAAAGATGAACACATGGCCTGTGTTGTCAAACTGCGTTATTTTTCAGGTTTAACTGTTGATGAAACTGCTTTGGCTCTTGATATTTCTGCCCGAACAGTTAATCGTCTTTGGACGGCAGCCAGAGCTTGGTTAATTGTTCATATGTAATTTATTCAAAACCATTTTCAAATAACAAATCTCCAACAAAACTCACTTTAGAAAAATGATCAACCAACACTTCGCCTGCTTGTCCAAAGGCTCCGGTAATATATAGATCTTCACCATCAACAAACAGATGCTCTCCGTAGTTACCAATTAAACCTACTCCCATGGGTTTCCAAGTTG
>JAJRQG010000147.1 GCA_024280395.1 Gammaproteobacteria bacterium
CAATATTGGCAAAGATCAATACAAAGCCGGAACACAACAATGGTGTGATAAACATTCAGAATTTCAAATAGAATCGGAACATATACTAATTTTTTTGAGTCAGAACAATCAATTACAAGCAGTATTTGAATTGGAAAACAAATTGCGAAAAGGCAGTATGCAACTGTTTGATTCTTTGCAAAACAATAAACATACCTTGGCAATCATCAGTGGTGACAAACAACCTGCAGTAAAAGCGATAGCCCAAGTTTTGAAAGTAGAAAATTACTATAGCCAACAAACCCCCGAGCAAAAAATCAACCTCATCTTACAATCACAGAACCAGTCACACAAAACCATCATGGTTGGAGATGGTGTCAACGATGCACCAGTATTGGCGCAATCTGATGTGTCCATCAGTTTTAATCAAGGCACACAACTGGCGCGAGCGGCATCTGATTTTATTATCATGGGCTATTCACTAGACAGCATTGAATCACTGCTAAAAATCAGCCGAAAAACCAACCGCATCATCAAACAAAACATCATTTGGGCATTAATCTACAACCTAAGCGTAACACCATTGGCCATGATGGGTTACTTAACACCATGGATGGCCGCCATTGGTATGTCGATTAGTTCATTGTTCGTGGTATTAAATGCCAAGCGCATCTTGCTAAAAATTTGAATTTGAATTATTAGTGCAATTTTGTTGATTTATTCATGTTCATGTCACATTAATTCAATTTGGTTCTGGGTCGAATAAAATTAATTTTCATTTTAATCAATATTGTGATTGACTAATTTAGTGTAGGTGTATTATTATATTAATACACCAATACGTAAATAAATTAGTGACATCAAATTTAATAAATTTATTCTCATTGAATGTATCATCAGGTATTCCGATATATCGGCAACTGATTGATCAAATAAAACAAGCCATACGCATGAACTTACTCAATGAAGGTGAGCAATTGCCATCTGTACGTAATTTGGCAAGTGCTTTACAAGTCAACCCTATGACTATATCCAAAGCATTTACACAACTTGAAATTGAAGGTGTTCTTATCCGAAAACGCGGTGTGGGCATGTTGGTAGCAGAACAACAAAATACTTCTATTTCAAAGCAATTAGAATCGTCACTTATTCAGTTTATACAAACAGCACGTAAACAAAACCTATCTGATGATGAAATTAATACCATAGTTCAACAATACTTATCTCTACATTCAAAAGGCAAATCACAATGAATTCTGCAATTATTTCTATAGAAAACATATATAAATCATATCAAGATCACAAGGTGCTTGATAATTTAAATTGGCAAATTGAACGAGGTGATATTGTTGCTTTGTTGGGTAAAAATGGGGCAGGCAAGAGTACTTTGCTGGAATCAATTATGAATTTGAGAGACATTGATAGTGGAGAACTTAAACTTTGGGAGAAAAGTTGGAAAAACTTACCACAAAGCCAAAGAGGAAAAATTGCTTATGTGGCACAAGATACAGTTGGGTTTGAGTGGATGCGGGTGCATGTGTTTTTGTCATACCTTGGTGGGTTTTTTCCATCATGGGATGAACAGTATTGCAATGATTTAAGCCATAAATGGGGGCTTGATTCTAACAAAAAAGTGGGGGATTTATCTGGAGGGCAAACACAAATACTACATGTCATCCAAGCACTGTCGGTTAAACCTGAATTGTTGATTTTGGATGAACCTGTCGCACACTTAGATCCAAATATGCGCAGACAGTTTATTTCTGAATTGGTTGATTTGGCTTGTGAGAGTAGTATAACGGTAGTTTTCTCAAGTCATATTATTTCAGATTTAGAGAGAGTCGCTAATAAAGTCGCCTTGTTAAAGAATGGTCAAATCGAAATTAGTCATGAAGTTGAGGAACTTAAAGCCAGTATTGCACACTTGAAAATTGCCGCTGGTGGACCTTTAGAACAATCAGAGTATTATGCTGAACTTGCGAACTGGCAATCACATTCCCAAGGAGCGACTGCAACCGTGGTTAAGCCCATGTCTGAAAGTCTTGAGAGTTTTATAAATAATGCTCCCAATAAAATTGAACACACAAAGATTTCATTAGAAGATTGGTATTTAGAGGTGTGTAATGAAGGCCGTTAAACAAACCATAGGTCTAATGTTGACTCATTCAGTTGCGATGTTTATCTCTGTCCTATTGATAACAGTTATTTTTGCCTTCTTTCAATATAATTTGTCTTTATATGGCAACAGCTCTGGCTCAAGTTTCTTGCCTGCATTGATGATAAATTTAACTTTAGCTGTTTTAATGGGTGTTTTCATTGGCGGAGCGATGAAAAGTTTACAGTTAAACTACCTCTGGAAAATTAATCAACACTACCGCAATGTTTTGATAGCTGCCTTTTTATTAATTGCAGTCAGTTATTGCCTTATCTTAATGCCGGCTCTTTATTTAAATACACAACAATTATCCTTAATGTTTTTATTGCCTTTTTGTATCATTATTTTTTCATCACATATGGTGATAGGACAAAATTTATGGCATAAAATTTTGATTCCTGCTGTTCCCTTGGGCCTGTTCCAATTAACAAAATATGGAGTAGAACTAACAACAATCATTATTGTGTTATTTATCGCCACATTTGGTTTGATATATTTCATGTACAATAATTATTTCTATCGCGAAAGAAGTCCAATAAGCCATGAGAAAGAAAACAGTTTAGCAGTTGCGACTACGGGTTTAAATTTAAAATGGGTGATGGCATTTAACTATTATATAGGACTTGTTCTAACGAAATGGATTGCTCGATCAAAAAGAAACATAGATTGGACAATTATCATGCCACACACAAAACTGGCACTATTTTCTTTTTTGTATGTGATTCTTATTATGGGGTTTGTTTTAATGAATTCAGAAAAAGGCGATAAACCCCTTTTAGAACCATTTACCATCATGTTTATTTCAGCATCATTTATCAGTTTAATTATGGAGTCACGTCAATTACTTCGACAAACACGCGTATTTTCCCATATCTTTTCTGGAAACAAACACAGGCAATTAAGAAATAAAATATTAATATCGATGGACAAGATGTTCATTGTTAATTCCATCGTTTTTGTGGTGGGTATATTTCTAGTTGCCTATGCCTTTTCAAAGCCAATAAATGCCCAATACATCCTTTATACGGTTACTGCAGTGATATTATTTGCACTGGCATACTATCCTATTTTGTTGTGTATGAATTGGATTAATATTTCTTTTACCTTATTGGCATCAATCACTGTCTATGCAGGGACAATAATTGCTACAGCCAGATGGATTAATATTCATACTGTCGACCTACTATCCTCTCCATATACTTGGATGTTTATTGTGGCTTGTTTATTGTTAAGAGGAATTACTCAAACAATATTTTGGAAGAGGCCATTTGAGTTGTTATTAAAAAACAAATAGGCTAAGTTAGCACTAATGGAAAAGTATTTAATAGAATACAGTCTATAATTTCCCATCGCATTAATTAATAAACAAATGAGCACACATACTCAAAGAATGAACAAGGTAGTGGCCTATATTGAAGATACCTTAGATCTAGATATTACAATCAACTCGTTAGCAAGTGTCGCTTGTTATTCTGAATTTCATTTTCAGCGCTTGTTTCGATCCTATGTGGGTGAAAGCGTTTATGCTTTTCGCAAAAGATTGTTGTTGGAACGAGCGGTTAAATGGCTGCAATATTCAGATAGAAGTATTACCCAAATTGCTTTTGATAGCGGTTATGACAATCATGCGTCTTTTAATAAATCATTTAAAAAACAATTCAATTATTCGCCGACACAAGTGCGAGCAAAGTTGTTAAGTTTAACTCAATACCAACTACCCAAACTTGATGAGGATAAAAATATGAAAGCTAAAATAGTGACACTGGATGAGATAAAAG
>JAJRQG010000007.1 GCA_024280395.1 Gammaproteobacteria bacterium
CAAGAATCATTGTTGTTGTATCGATAAACTCCCGTAGAACTCACACCCGCAATTAAATCTCCTTGATAAACATTTAGCATATCAGCTGTGGTTCTTCCTGTTAAGTCATCTACTGTTGACCCATCCCAAGATATTATTTTATTGGAACCATTAAGCCTAGCAGCGATAACCAATTTATTATTCCAAACCGTCATCACACTATTTTGTCTAACTATTACATTGGGAATGACTACATTGCTCCAACTACTGCCATTCCATTTAGCAAAATTACTAACCGATATACCATCTGCACTATTAAATGCTCCGATGGCATACAGATCACCATTGTATTCCTGCATGTTTTCAATCCATCCCTGACCAATAGACTGAGTAAGCTCCCCCATTGATTGCCAGCGATTATTGCTGTCAAGAAAAGCAGCATAGTTACTTCTTTGGTCTCCAAATTCTGTTGGTTCACCAAAAGCAACAATAGAATTTTGAAATTTTGTTATAGCTAAGTCTTGATTATTGAACGTTGATACTGGCGAATTTTCTATACTCTTCCAAGAACTATTGTCATAACAAATAACATTTCTCCAATACAAAGGCGCACCAAATGGCGGCTGTACTTGCATGCAAAACTCGGATTGTGCCTGCAACAACTCAGTTACAGCACCTAAATCACCTAACTGTTGTGCATCAGGAATCGCTTGCCATTCTAAATTCATCAACACTGCCACACCTTTGGCATTGGGATCTATTGCAGTAAAATCTCCGGTTGCATACAAAGGGCCTAGGCCAAAAGCTATGTGATTTGTGCCTGTATCAAGTCCAATTGATGATGCCGTAGTTGGCGCCCAAAAATCACCACCAATATCATAATCAGAGATACTGCCTGCTGTATCACCTGAAATATCTGTCGAAAATTTACTTGTAATGGTTATAACATTGCCATTCATTACCATATCATTTTGAATAAGTAAATTTCCATCTGTGACGCCAATCTCTGTCCATTTTGGGGTAGCTTTATTCCATTTGTTAATTATCCCGCCTGAATTTGTAAATACAAAACTTGAAGTGGAAAGAATAGAAACTACAGAAGTGTCGATACCATTACCCGGATTTGCACTGTCTCCAACCAATGGTTCCCACGTGTTACCATCAGTTCTCACAATGTGATTTGCAGAGATGCCAGCACCTACAGTTAGAAACAATCCACCAACATAGAGAGCTGTGTTATTAATGTCAGATTCTACAGCATAAACAATATTATCAGGCCCATTGCCAATACCATTGGGTTGATACCAGCCCGAAGTTGGCGAGTAACAGGCAAAATAATTCATATTAACTACACCGGCTAAATTGGCAAAATCCCCACCAACACAGATATCTGGTCCAAAAGCTTCTATGGCTTTGATAGTATTTGTACCCGAATAAAATTCAGGGCAAACACTTGTACCATTGCTGATGTCGCCAGATGTGGAAAGAATTCGGTTTTTGTATGTGATAAATACATGGCATTCTAAATCACCATTTGAATTGATATATTTAACAGGGATCTTACCGGGAATGACGGCAACAAAACCTTCACTGTTTCCATCCAATAAACCAATGGGGTAATTCCCCAAGCCCCCAGCAAAAATTTTTGACCACAAAAGCCCATCACTGGCAGCATGGCACAGGTTTAAGGTTGACACAGTTAATAACACAAAAATCTTAAATCGCATGAATGACTCCTAATAATTCGTCGCTATTAGTACATGCGAAAAAAAACAGAAAACTACGCCAACATTTTTATATATTTTTCAACAACATCTTCTGGATGGATTAAATGTAAATAGTCTTCACCGGACCAAGCCTTGGACCTTAATTGGGTTTTCATGGGTGGAGGCATTATGATTTGAACATCAACTTTCGAACTCTCCAGTTCTTCTTTCAAGGTGCTGGCAAAGTGAGCAATGGCAGATTTAACCACACCATAAGCACCCCAATAGGCTTTGACAGTAACTGCCAAATCTTCTAAGGTAAAGATGATTTTTCCTTTGGGTTTTTGCAACAGTGGAATCAAGGGTTGGGTTAATAAAATCGGAGAATTAACATTAATCTGCATTTCTTTTAACCAGCGTGGAGCTTCATAATGGACAAACTCAATTAACCCCGAAAACTCAGCCTCAGTATGAATCAAGCCATCCAACTTGCCTAAATTTTCATCAATGGTTTTAGCCAGTACAATAAAATCATTGGGTATGGCGCCTACCAAGTCCATCGGATAAACCACCGGCTCTTTGCCGCCTTGTTCAACAATCTTGCCGCACATAATATTTAAAGAACGGGTTTTTTGTCCGAAATAATCACATCTGGTTGTTGCTTGCACACTTGAGCTGGAAAGAATATTTGAGCGGGTTTAGTCAAAATCCCCTTTGTTCTCGCCATATAGCCAACTATTTTCCTCAAATAAAACTCTGATAATACAAAAATACAGGTTTTCCCTCGCTTGGGACGCTCATCTCATCATGCACTTTATTAGTGGGCAGATTATGCCAAAAATATATTTAATATGTTAGTATAGACCTTTACTAAAATTTTCGTATTATGCAAAAACATAGTCTCAATACAGTAATAATTGGCCTCTTATTTCTTTTAATGACAACAATATGTCAATCATTTGAAAAACCTTCTGCTTATGCCCCCTTATCACAGAGCGCCTTTCAAAAAATAGACACAACCGGTTTTAATAAAAAAAACAACAGCATAGTTTTACCTTTAAGCCACAAGAAAAGTGCTTTATTTACCATTCTTAGAAGATACAAACATAGCAATGGTGACACCAGTATTCAAGGTCAGTTAGCAGACAACAAAGGTCATATTTCAGCCACTATTGGCAACGGCAGTATTTTTGGACAAATGCATATTGGCAAAACCCATTATATTCTTACTACCGAAGGAACGGGAAGTTTTGTCATTGAACTCCCTCAATCAGGACTAAATTTTAATGGGTGTGGTTTTGATCATACAAACAACAATGACAGCAAGATAGCAACTATTTCAAATCAGAACGAAACCTCAAAAGCAGACAAAACCGTTATTGATTTTCTTGTATTGTACAGTCAAGGAATTGTTGACAGATATCCAGGGGACCTACTTGAAACTCGCTTAAATCAGTATTTCAATATAAGCAATCAAGTATTTGCCAATTCGAATGTAAACCTCAGTATAAGACTTGTTGCTACTAAACAAACCTCCTACGAACCTTTTAATTCAAATCTTGAAGCCAGAAATCATTTACAGTTAAGTCTTTCAGGGGTTAATATTTCTGGGCTCGAAACAGTCAAACAAGACAGAGAATTGTATGGGGCAGATATGGTGGTACTTATTCGTCCTCACAATATGGACACACGAGGCAATTGTGGTATAGCTTTTTTTCCAACCACCAATACTGACGGATTGGGTTATAATCCCAGTTACGGAGTACATATCATGAGTGATGGCATGAGTAGCTGGTCAATTTGCACTGATCAATTACTTGTTCATGAACTGGGCCATAATTTAGGGGCCGGCCATCATAACGTTACAGCTCCACAAAGATTTATGCCAGCAGCAGCAGGTTTTGCTAAATTAGGGCAATTTACTACCGTTATGGGCTCTTTTGGCACCGGACAAGCAGAAAGATTTTTAGAAATCAACGTTTTTTCCAACCCCAATATTCTCTGCGGTGGAGTGGCCTGTGGATCACAAGTGGACTTTAACAATGTTAATGTGATCAACCAAATGAAGGACATTGTTGCCAATTATCAACCCAGTATTTCTACACTGCCCATCCCTGAATTTAACAAAGTAAATTCTGATCAAGATTCTGATGGAGTCAGTGATTGGGAAGACCCTTTTCCATTTGACCCAACAGAAACCAATGATTCAGACAATGATGGTGTTGGAGACAATGTTGATGTGTTTCCATCAAATGCATCTGAAGCTTATGACTTTGACAATGATGGTCTTGGTAACAATGAAGACAATGACGATGACAATGATGGTATTGAAGATTTTTTAGATCTATTTCCATTTAATCCATCTGAAACTGAAGATACAGATTTTGATGGTGTTGGTGACAACAGTGATTTGTTTCCCAATAACAACGCCGAACAACAAGACTTTGATCTAGACGGAATTGGTGATAATTTAGACAACGATGATGACAATGATACATATATTGACCTAGACAGCAGCGCTCAAGATTTACTTGTTATCAATACTGGTAACAACCAAATTCTTAGAATTGATGCACAAACTGGCGATTCACACGGCATAGAAATTTTGTCTACTGAAGGACTGTTGACTTACCAGTCTGACTTAACCTATCGTCAAGAATCTCAAATTTTGTTGTATACCAGTTCAAGTAGCATTAAAAGACTTAATTTAATGACCAGAGAAGCTTTAGGGTTATTTATACCTCCCTATGATCATTTAGAGGGCGCGAATATTGGTACAGGATTTCCTACCAGCTTAAGTAGCATAAATAACGGGAAGTCTTTAGCCATAACTAGATTAAACAATCCTAGAGTATTAATAACTAAAGGGCAAGAGAAAGCTTTTTTTGATTATTCTTACGATTGGGGTTTGGCATTTGGTGCCAGGCCAATTGATATTGTTTCTCTCGAAGAAAACAGCTACATTTTAGACAAAACAGGTTTTTTGTATGTTTCAAGTTCTCCATCAACAATTGAACTCATTGAAACTACAAGAGGTCTATTTCAAAACTGGTTTGATAAACCATTCGCCCTTGCAATTAACGCCAACAATACACTATACGTTACCAATCAAAACTCGAATTCCGTTGGTACAGTTAATATGGATGACGGATCAGTTACGGAAGTTTTTATTGATCTGGAGAATCATGGCTATTCAAATCCAACAGGTATAGTCGTTACAAATAATAACATTCTTTTGGTTGCTGCCCACGATCAAAATGCTGTTCTAAAGTTTAATGCAGAAACGGGCGAATATTTAGGCGTGTTGCTCAAAAGCAATGGTCTAGATAACCCACACAAAATGATTTTGGTTCCTAAACTTAACGATCGATTTCATCACGATGCCACCAAAGTAATCAAACCCAATGCAGGACTATGGTATAACCCAGAAACCAATGGTAGAGGATTTGATATACAAGTATTCAACAACAGATTATCTGTTATTTGGTATACTTTTGATGATGAAGGGTTGCCTACTTGGTATATCAGCTCAGGCGATTTAAATGGCTTTGAATATACAGGTAACTTTGACAAAACCCATTTGAATCCTGACGGTTCTTTTTCACTAGAAAATGTGGGGACTATTTCCATTGAATTCAGCGATGAAAGAAATGCACAGATAAACTGGCAAATTAACAACGTTCAAGGATCCGAAGCCATTCAATGGTTGGTCTGGAGCTATGCCGAAGAAATTGAAAATTATACAGGATTATGGGGACGCCCTGATGGGCCTGGGTGGGGTGTTTCTATTGCTACAATTGGTCAGACTTCTATTGCAATCCCTTATATTTATGACTCAGCTGGTGAACCACGTTGGATAATCAGCAATCCAGTTACCACAAGCTCTCCTTTAAGTTTTGATTTCAATGCCATTTTTAGTGATACCTTGTGCCCAAGTTGCACAGGAAAATCTGCCTTTACAACAAGCCCCGCTGGCACTATGGTATTGGATTTAACCACCAATAAAACTTGGAACAGTAACATTCAATTTCCAACACCTGTGTCTGGAGAATGGTTATTAAATAACACTGAAATCAAATTGTTTTCATCAGAAGCAACAAGACCCAGATAACACAAACTATAATAGAGGCCTTTGCATGACTATATGGCGAAAGAAAAAATAGAGAAAATTTGCCAAATTGAGGCGAAAATTGCAGGTAATAGCTGGCTATTGGCCAAGTTTTCAACGATAAGTTGGTGAATTTAATCATTTTTTACTCGTCATCATAGTTATGCAAAGGTCTCTAATAATTTAATATACTGTTTTAACACCTGTTCAGGCAAAACCAAATGCGAATCATCTTCACCTGACCATCCTTTGGCCCTTAACTGGGTTTTCATGGGTGGAGGTGTGATGGTGTGAACTTCTACTTGAGAGCTTTCTAGTTCTTCTTTTAAGGTATTGGCAAAATGAGCAATGGCTGATTTTCCTACGCCATAAGCACCCCAATAGGCCTTGGAAATTACAGCCAAATCTTCCAATGTGAAGATAATTTTCCCTTTTGATTCTTGCAACAATGGAATAAAGGCTTGGGTTAAAAAGATAGGTGAGTTGACATTAATCTGCATTTCTTTTAACCAACGAGTGGCTTCATAATGGACAAACTCAGTCAAACCAGAAAACTCAGCGGCTGTATGAATCAAGCAATCAAGTTTTCCCAAGTTTTCTTCAATGGTTTTGGCCAATACAATGAAGTCATTGGGCGTAGCGCCCATTAAGTCCATCGGATATACCATCGGCTCTTTGCCACCTTGTTCTATAATTTTATCGCACATTAAATTCAATGAACGTGGATTTTGATCTGAAATAATCACATCGGCCTGTTGTTTACACAATTCTAAAGCCAATGCGGAACCCAAACCTCCACAGGCCCCGGTTAAAAAAATGGTTTTGTCTTTGAGTTTATTTGGCATTATCAATCATTTGTATGGTTAGTTCTTCTACTTCTTTGGCAATTTCTGCTAATCGCGGATCAGTTGATAAAACTGTCAGCATTTTTTCAGGTTTAATCATGCCAATCTTGGTCTGGTCATTCTCTGTAAATACAGAAATTCGACAAGGCAACGCGGTATTCAGAGTCATGTCAATGGACAAAACTTTTGCTGCTTGCTTTGGGTTACATACTTCTAGCACTTTACAATCTTCTGTGAACTCGATGCCTTTTGATCTCAAAGTTCCACCCAAATCATGGATGTGTAAAACACCGAATTGTAGGTTTATTACTTCATTTTCTAGATCTTTTACTGCAGTTTCAAAATCTTTAGAAGTGTTAACTATATAGTACATGATTAATCCTATTGTGAACAATGTGGTGATTTTATCGGTATATTTCTCAATTGCCAATCAATTATGCCCTGTTTTTGAAACAAAGTATTAACTTCAAATTTCAGTTATGCCAAACTTAATGAGAGGACAATACGCATTAAATAACAACCTGAGAGCAGGCGCAACAGGCATTGTATTCTCACCCCATTGCGGTTACAGTTTGAGATACTACCCCTTTTAGCTTTTATGAATTTTCTATAACAAAGTTACAATTAAGGGTGATATCAAAACATACATTAAGTAAGTTGTTGCTTGTGCATAGAATAAATCCACCGTGCGTAATAAAACATACCGATGCAAGTGATGACACCTATACCGCCCATTATGTACCAGACCACACCTATATTATGTGAATCATATAAAGTTTGAGTCAGCTGGGAAGCAGGCAATTGGGTAAATTCAACCAATTTGTCAAATGCTTCGCCTTGGGGGATTTGTTCTACCAAATTTTGCGCCATGCCTTTATCAACCAGTAAATCGCGCGAGAAAACGTCTTTAGATGCAAAAGCATGGTAAAGAGAAGGACCTATTTTAGCTTCCAATGTCCAACCAATACCAAGCGGCAATTGGGTAAAACCCAAGTACATAGCCGTTTTGTCTGGTGGCGCGATATTACCTATAAACTCAGAACTTTTTGGACTGGATAGCATTTCACCCACTGAGAAGATAAGGATGCTAATCACCATGAACCAAGCCCAATTAAATGATCCTATCAAGAATAGTGCAGCTGTTGCTAACATAGTACCAACCAGCATCGAGGTGGGTGCACGCATTTTGGCACTCAAGGCTGCAAATAGAAAACAAGTAATCATTATCAAACCAGCATTAAGGTTCAAAAGACCCTCAGGGCTGATACTTTGGTCTGTATTCATGCCTAACAGAAAATGCCAGGCGGAACTGGTCGTTCCTGCTGGCCCGAAAAGATCCTGAATAATTGTGCTGGTGTCTACCCAGTCATCAATGTGAGCTGGCAATACATCGAATAATGCATTGAACATAAACCAGAATCCTGAAAATATAATCATGTAGTATATCAAAACTGGGTTTTTTAACTCATGCAGAGCTTCTTTCCATAGTGGTTCATTGATTTCTCCGGACTCTTTTTTACGTTTGGCTTCATCAAGACGTTTCTGTTTACCAGGCTCTTTATACATCAATAGAAACAAGAAATTAATACTAATAATTCCGGCACAGGCAAAAAATACGTTTTCCCAAGCCAAAAGTCTTAACTGTGCAGCGACCAATGGACCCATCCATCCACCAATGTTGACGGTTTGGTAGAAAACCCCCCAGGCCATTGAGCTGTTTTTTCGATTGGTTGTTTTAACCAAAGTACCCTGAATACCTGGTTTGAAAATACCCGTACCTGTCGCGAGAACAATCGCACCGGCAAAAAATCCCCAGTAGGTAGGGAAGAATCCCATAATAAGGTATCCGATTATTTTTATTACTGTTGATGCAAAAATGGTCTGTTTGTAGCCATATCGATCAGAAAGACCTCCTGTAAAAACAGGTATAAAACTCTGAAGAAGAGCCCAAACCATCAAGATGGTACCAAATTCGTTGAGGTTTATGCCAAGACCTCCCTTGGAAACAGGGTCTTTAGCATACAGTGTTGCGGTTGCTTTTACTCCATAATATGCCAGTCGTTCAACCAGTTCCATGCCGCCACAAATCCAGAAAACATAGCTCAAGCTTGCCAAAGCTGCAAACAGGCCAAGCTGTTTTGTATCGTTTGTACTGACCATTTTATCGTTGTGTTCTGTCATATATCCCCTCACCCAAATTTAAGTGTAAAAAAGCATACCTGTTCACATAAAAAATGTAAATCTTTTTATCACAATATGAGTTTGATTCTTTAAGCATCACCTCTGTACTATTTTAATAGACTGTTAATTAGATAGAGCTATTTTGATTTAAAATTTTAAGCAGAAACTAAACTGGTTGCTAGTTTGATAATATTTGCACTTACATCATATTTATTAACCTACATGGTTATTCCCGTGTAGGCAAGAATCCATTTACTATAAGATAGTTATTTGCTACTATGGGTCGTTTTTCTCACGTAAGTGGGAATCAATTTTTTAAGCTTGAAAGGCAATGAGCTTAGCAATAGATAATTTATTTTAAAGGGGACATTTATGACAACAGAAACAACTAGCACCAATGCCTTTGACAATGGAGACCTGTTATGGGGACATCCTAAAGGGCTTTATGTGTGTTTTGCAACCGAGCTTTGGGAGCGTTTTTCCTTTTATGGAATGAAGTTCTTATTACTTTTATACCTCACAAAATACCATTTGTTTTCCGATATCGGTGGCTTGAATGTTGTGGGTTCTTACGCTGGTTTGGTTTATGCTTTACCTTTGATTGGAGGCATATTGGCCGATAGGTATTTGGGTATGCGTAAAGCCGTTATCTTTGGCGGTATCTTATTGGTACTGGGGCATTTGTTGATGGCGGTTGAAGGTACGCAAGCATCAAGGGTGGCAGGGGAAGTTGTTAGAGATGCCAATGCCATAAATATTTTCTATTTAGCATTATCCTTAATTGTTGTAGGTGTCGGATTTTTAAAACCAAATATTTCTACCATTGTTGGAAAGCTCTACCCTGAAAATGATCCGCGTCGTGATGCTGGTTTTACCATTTTTTATCAAGGCATTAATATTGGTTCTTTTGTTGCGACCATCATTTGTGCTTGGTTAGGCGAAACTTATGGTTGGAGTTATGGTTTTGGAGCTGCTGGAATGGGCATGTTAATTGGCCTTATTACTTTTATCTGGGGCCAAAAATATTTGTATGGCCATGCTGAAGCCAAAAACCCTGAAATTCTGAAAGAATCTTTCATAGGCCCTATCAATAAGGAATGGGGCATTTATATTGTTTCAATATTATCCTTGGCTGTCGTTTGGGTATTGGTACAAAAAATTGCTGTGGTGTTCTTCACTCAAAATATTTTCTTAGTGGGTTCTATTATTGGCTTGGTTTTCTATTCCATGTTTTATAAAAATGATGAGCATGACAAAGGTATGGCAAAAATATTTGCTATCATTTTGTCAATACTGGGAATTATTACCATGTTAAGTGTCACAACTGACCATTTTCCTGATTCAATTTTTGCTTCAGTGGGTTTCTTTAAAAGCATCACGGAATATATGGTTCCTCTTGCATGGGTTTTATTTGGCTCAGTCGCTGGGTTTATTGCTTATGGCTTTATGATGACTAAACATGAAGAGTATTCGCGTATGGTGGTGTTAATTATATTAATTACATCTACGATTGTGTTTTGGGCATTATTTGAACAGTCCGCAGGTTCTATGACCTTGTTTGCAGATCGGGTTGTAGATAGAAGAATTGTTAATGCTACACTGGGCGCTGCTGATATGTGGAAATTCTACGTATTGGGTGCGGCATTTATTGTACTCTCCCTGTGGGGCTTTTTATCCGCCAATAAACACCGTAAAGTACATAGTGGTAGCATGAAAGTTATTACCACTCCTGCAGGAATAATTATCGCTCTTGTAGCTGTTCTTGGCCTAGCAAACTTTGCTTATAACAGTGGGATGCACTGGATTGCTAGTCTTTCTTATTTGGGTATATTTATTTTGTTATTGGTCTCGGTTATAATTGCTATATCATTGGCTTTTATCTTAATAGGGTTCTTTTATTCAAGCGATAAAAGCAATGAAATATCAGCCACGGATTCTAATGGGACAGCAGCCAGTTTAAGCGCCTTTGCTGTGACTCTAATAATGTTAGGTGTCGGTATTATTTACTATGGAATTTCTAATTTTGGTTCACTTGCACCAGGAGAATTGAAGCCCATAATTTTTGAACCAACAGCGGGTCAATTTGGAGCATTAAATGCCTTGTTTATCTTTACATTGGCACCAGTTTTTGCCGCCTTATGGATTAAATTAGGAAAAGTAAACCTTGATCCATCCACTCCAGTTAAATTTAGTTTGGGATTAATTCAAGTAGGGTTAGGATTTGGTGCATTAATTTTAGGCGCTATGTTCCCTGGAGAGTCGGGTAAAGTGGCGTGGTTATGGTTAGCTTTAGCTTATCTTATCCATACAACTGCGGAATTAAGCTTGTCTCCGGTAGGTTTGTCTGCGGTAACCAAACTTTCCATTAAGAGTGTAGTTTCGATGGTTATGGGTGTTTGGTTTTTGGCAACTGCATTGTCTGAAGTGGTTGCTGCTTTGTTGGCTAAAATTGCCGCACTTGATGTTGAAGAGTTAAACACTTTAGGAGTTGCCGAACAATTAGATAAATACAATGAATTGTGGATGACCCTGATTTATTTGGGAGTCGGCTTTGGTTTATTTTTATTATTGATGTCTCCCTTCTTGAAAAAAGGCATGAAGGGCATACATTAAGAGATAATTAATTGTTATCTTACAAGGCCTGTTAGGATGATTTTCTAACAGGCTTTTTTATTGGTGGGCAAGGCCCACCTTACAACTTTGAGTTTTTATGCCATTTTATACTTACCAAGCAGCCACTGAAGAATATTGTGACAAATGTCGTGATAGCTTTGATATTTTGCAACGCATGGATGCAGAAGCATTAATTATGTGCCCCGAGTGTAGCAATAAAGTTAAAAAAGTTATTTCTGCGCCCAATGTTGTTTCAGGCAAAGCGCATTTAACAACCGATAAAACAGCGGAGAAAAAAGGCTTTACCAAATACAAACGCGCTGGTAAAGGTGTTTATGAAAAAGTTGCCGGCAAAGGGCCTAAGTATATTTCTGGGGATTAATGATTTTTAATCATTTTGCAGGCGAGCCGCCCGCGCTCCCATATGCATTTGTCAAATTCACATAATCTGCAACACTTAAAGTTTCTGGTCGAGCTTTGGGATCAATTCCCACCTCAATTAATTGTTGTTCTGTGATAATCTTCTTTAAGTTGTTTTTAATGGTTTTGCGTCTTTGGGCAAAAGATTGTTTAACCAGTGACTCCATGGCTTTTAAATCTACTTTTGCAGGACTCTCTCGGGTAGTTAACCTAATGATTTGTGAATCTACTTTGGGCCTTGGATAAAAAGCCTCTGGTGGTACGATAAACAATTCTTCACAATCAAAAGCATATTGCAACATGACGCTTAGTCTTCCATAAGCTTTAACACCAGCAGGCGCACAAATCCTTTTAACCACTTCTTTTTGTAACATAAAGACCATGTCTTTGATTTTATCAGCCTGGTATAGAAAACTGATTAGCAATGGTGTCGATATATTATAAGGAAGATTGCCAATTATTCGGGTATTGCTATCAGGAACGGTCCATTCTAGAGCATCTTTGTGGTGAATGGTTACGTTACCTTTCATATCAAACTTAACTTGTAATCTGGGCACCAAGTCATTGTCAATTTCAATTAAGTTTAAATCATCGGTATATTCAACCAAATGTTCGGTTAAAGCGGCATGTCCAGGCCCAATTTCATAGACTGTATCTGTTTTTTGCGGATTAAAGGCATTGACGATTCTTTCTATTACCGATTGGTCTTGTAGAAAATTTTGTCCGAATTTTTTTTTGGCCTTTAGTGGCTTATATTGCTTATCACCCATTGGCCACTAGCTCCCGTGTTAGCTTTAATGCTTCCAGTAAACTGTCTACTGAAGCCAAATTTTTTCCTGCGATATCTAATGCAGTACCATGATCGACGCTGGTGCGAATAAATGGCAGACCTAATGTGATGTTTACCGACTTTCCGAACCCTGCATATTTAAGTGGCGCGAGCCCTTGATCATGATACATCGCCAATACTGCATCAACATTTTTAAGCTTTTCTGTGGTGAAAAGTGTATCAGCAGGAATTGAGCCTGATACTTCATATCCTTGCTTCTGAAAATCATTGATGACTGGATTAATCACTTGAATCTCTTCCATGCCTAAATGACCGTCTTCGCCTGCATGTGGGTTTAGTCCACACACTGCAATTTTGGGGTTTTTCAGCCCAAATTTGCTTTGCATATCACCAATTAAGATTGTTAAAGTTGTGGTTAAATTTTCAGCCGTTATCTCATTGGCCACATCTTTTAAAGGTAAATGGGTGGTAACTAAAGCGACTCGCATATATTGGTTCAATAACATCATAACTACTTTTGAGGTATTACTGAAGTCGGCCAAATATTCAGTGTGCCCCGAAAACTTCAATCCTGAGTCATTGATAATGCCTTTGTGCAAGGGACAAGTGAGCATCGCAGAGAACTTTTCATCTATACAGCCTTGGGCTGCAATATCTAATAATTTAAGTACATATGCCGAATTGTTGACATCTAACTGACCCAATTGAACTTTAGATACAGTCGGTACGTGTATAAATTCAACTGAATCAGGAAAGTTATTCAATAGGCATTTATCACCAATAATAACACAATTTTCTAGCTTACCAAGTTGAGCCAAACGAAGAACCAACTCTGCTCCGATTCCCGCTGGTTCGCCTAAAGTTATGGCTATTTTTTTTGACACCCGATTAAATTCTAATGTCTATAAATGCTTCTCCTCGAATTTCACTCAACCAGCTTTCAATTTCTTCATTCATTTTTCTGGCATGGATAGACTGCTTGGCTTGAGCCCGTTTTAAGTCATCAGTAATGTCGTTTTGACGTTGCCCCAATTTTTGAACAATATGCCAACCGGCTTGAGTTTGAAAGGGGCTAGACATTTCAACGTCATCTAGAGCTTTTAATACATTTCCAAACCTCTGGCCAAATTCATTAATTTGAAACCATCCTAGATCTCCACCTAAAGCTGCAGAATTGACATCGTCTGAATGTTCTTCTGCTAGTTTTGCGAAGTCTCCCCCATTTTGTAACTCTTCATTTAAATTATTAATAATTTCCATTCCTTGAGCAGGAGTAACCAATTCCGAATTCTCAATCATGATATGACGAGCATTGTATTGGGTAATCATTTTTTTGGATTGTTCGCGTTTATCCGACAGTCGAATAATATGGAAACCGCTAGCACTTCTTACTGGATGAGTATACTCGCCGACATTCATCGCCTTTATTTGATCTGCAAACAAGGTTGGCAGTTCATTTGAAGAACGCCATCCTAAATCACCGCCCTCTTTGGCTTTTTGCCCAGTAGAATAAATAGTGGCCAAATCTGCAAAATCTTTGCCTTCCTCAAGTTCTTGATAGACCTTATCTATTTTAGATTTTGCCTCTTTAACTTTTTGTTGGTCTGCTTTGGAATCGACTGCGATTAAAATATGGCCTAACCTCACTTCAGTTTGTGACAATTGATTGTCTGCCAAAAATAAATCAATTTCATGCTCACTTACTTTAACATTTTGATCAGCCAGTCCATTTCTAATTTTTTCTGTTTTCAAATCTTTGCGCATATCAGTGCGAAAATCTGCGAAACTAATGCCATCATTTTCAAGAGCTTTTTGCATCTGAGAAAGAGTTAATTTATTTTGAGAAGCTATTTGGCTCAAGGCTTGATCAATTTCAGCTTCTGAAATTCTTACCCCTGCAGAGTCTGCTTTTTGTATCTGTAATTCGGTTGTGATTAAGCGTTCCAAAACCTGTTGATCTAAAACACTCTTAGGAGGAAGTTGAGTTCCTCGTGCTTTAAGTTGTTGAACAATATTATTCACAGCTCGATCCAGTTCACTGCGTAAAATAACACCGTCTTCAACTATTGCAACAATTTCATCCAATAACTCTTGGTTGGCTCTTGCTGGACAATTGACCATAAATAATACACTTAATATTAATAATTTCTTCATGCTTTAAAATTCCTCTGAGTATCCCAGAATAGATTGTTTTAATAAACGCCTTGGGTTTCTCCCGATTGAGCCCAAACCATTTAATTGTAATTCAAAAAATATACCGTTGTTTACATCACCTTGTTCGTTAAATACATAACGTCTGCCAACTAAACGAGTTGCCCAACAACAGTTTTTGTGTTCCAAACCAGCTACTGCTTCTATGGTTTTCTTTTCATCCATAGAATAGTTCCATCTGGCAATAATTCGATTGTTAACACCAATAGGTAGGACAACAGATGAGTCCAACTGTTCAATTTTACCTTGTCTAAACCTATAGGCGAAGTTAAATAGAGAATTATTCTTGCCTTTGTGCTGAAATTTCACCAATGCTCTCTCAGATTGATTTGTTTGTGTGTCCCAATGAATACTGAGTGAAGCCTTCCAGTTATTGTGAAAATAATTAACCTCTGAAATAAGCGGAGACGTACTTCGAGTCTCAATAGAATTATCCAACTGAACTCTTCTGTCTTTAAAATAAGCAATTTGGCCCAATGTAATGTTCCATTTTTCAGTGCCTGTCTGGTCAAAATGACGCTGCGTTATTCCTACTGATATCTGATTCGCATCTGACTGTCTATCTGCTCCAGAAAAAGCATTTGTTTGATATAGCAAGCCACTACCAAATGTCAGTTCATGGGTGTCAAACAGAGGAATATTTTGTTGGTTCTCATAGGGAGAGTATAAGTAAAAAAATCTAGGTTCTATGCTACTTAAACGCCCATCTTTAAATTGTTTTTCAAAATTAAGGGTATAATCTAAAGATAAAATAGGTAAAGAGCGACTGGTTTTTAATTGAGTAATTGTCGAAAATTCTGAATTTGAATAATCCCAATTGGTATATCTGTATTCCAGCTTAGGGGTAAATCTAGAATATCTATTTTGAAAAGACTTCTCAATATAAGGAGTAAAATCTAAGCGATTGGCGGTGATTGAGTTCTCTCGATACAAATTATTCCACTCTGAATCTATGCCATAGTTCAATGTACTTGAATAATTGTTATTAAACCAAGAGTATTCTAGACTGGGCAAAGACTGATATGGCTGACGGTTCAATGTAATATTCTCATTGATTATTTGAAAATCATTGAGTTGTCCTTTAAACCTCCAACGATCTCCAAAGCCTTGTAAATTTAGAAAGGAATACAAGTAGGACTGTGAAGTGGCATATATACTGTTACCAAAATCTTCGAAATATTGTATATCAGATACATTGTTAACTTTTGAATTCATTGACCAATTGTTATTAATCGTTTGGCGGTGTTTAAATTCGACAAACCTTCTGTCATCGTTAAAAGTTTTATCTGATGGTAAGTAACTGGCCAAAAGCTCGCCTGAGTAGTTTTCTCCCAAATAACGAAACTGGCCTGAAATCATGGTCCCACGTTTAGTAATTGTTCTTGGAGTTATTGTCGCATCTCTATTTGGAGAAATATTTATGTAATAAGGTAATGCTAATTCAAAACCATTGATAGAAGAATTGCCTATCTCAGGAATCAGAAACCCACTTTGTCTTTGAGCGCTTAATGGCATTTTTGCATAAGGCAAATAAAATAGTGGTACGCCTTTGAATTTCAAAGTCATTTTTCTAAACGTTCCAACCTTCTTTTCTTGATCTAAATCAGCAGTGCCTGCTTTAATAAACCACTGTTGATCTCCTTTAGGACAAGTTGAATAAGTTAAATCCGATAAATGACTGATTTGTTTATCTGTTATCAATCTGTTTGCTTGGCCATTGGCTTTGGTATCATTAATTTGATATTGAAGATTTGATAAATCAGCGGTATTTTTGTTCAAGTCTACAAACGCACTTTGAGCTAAAATATTTTGCTTGCCATCTGAATAAGTCAATAAAGACTCAATTTTGATTAGTTGAGTGGTATCGTTATAAATTAATTCTTTGGTTTGGATATATTGCTTACTCATACTAATACACACATCCCCACCGACTTTTAATTCTCCATCAGGCGAAGGTAAAAAATATAAGGCGTCGATGGTCGTGAATTCTGATTTCGAGTTGAAATCACACAATTGACTTTTTGACTTTTCTTCATTTTCTTTACACTGTGTAAAACCAACGGTACTTAAACACATGTGAAATAAGACAATTAAGAAAGGTGTTTTTATTTTCATCATATTATAAACATTTGTTAAATTTTAAGATTTCCATTTTACAATCAAGGCGACATATTCTAATATGTGTAATGGATAATGTCTTTGGATATTAATATTTTTTGCCCTGAATCTATGTAATAATAGTTTTTCAGGTTTATTTTAAAATTAGAGGATTTAATTATGGCTGGTAAATTTGTAATAAGTAAAGGTAAAGACGGAAAAGATTATTTTGTATTAAAAGCAGGCAATGGTGAAGTCATCATGTCATCGCAAGGATACAAATCTGCCTCAGGATGTGAAAATGGTATTGAATCAGTTAGAGAAAATTCACAGGATGAATCAAAATTTGAATGCCGCGAGGCTAAAGATGGTCGTACCTATTTTGTGTTAAAGGCCAACAATGGTCAAGAAATTGGTCGCAGTCAAATGTACAAAACGACAAGTGGTTGTGACAACGGCATGGCTTCAGTGACTAAAAATGCACCTGATGCAAAATTATCTGACGAAAGATAAAAAACAAAGTATAGTTCTATTAGAAAGAGCACTACTACTGTGCTCTTTTTTTATAAGGAAACTCCGAAAAATATAATGAATTGGTACGAAGATGATAAATTGTGGGAGAAATTCTATGACTGGATGTTTGATAAAGACAGTTTTCAACTGGCACAACAACAAGTACCACAATTACTGTCATTAATTAACCACCCAATTGACTCGGTATTAGATTTGGGCTGTGGCCCAGGTAGACACTGTTTGGCTTTCGCGCAAATGGATTATACGGTGACTGGTGTAGACATAAGTCAATTTTTGCTGAACAAAGCCAAAAACAAATCTAAAGATTTATCGCTGAATATGGATTTTATTCAAGCCGACATGCTTGATTTTACAAGCCCCAATAAACAAGATTTAATCGTCAATATGTTCAACTCATTTGGCTACTTTGATACACCAGAGAAGAATCAACAAGTCCTCAACAGTGCCTTCAAAAACCTCAACAAAATAGGTACACTAATCATCGACACCGTAGGCAAAGAAACCCTAGCAAGAAACATCGAACCTGTACACTTATCCGAACATTCCAATGGCGATTTACGGATTGAAAGACCCTTGTTAATTGACAATTTACAAGTCTTTTCCAATGAATGGATTTTAGTTAGTGGAGATGAAGCTTTCAAACGCAGTTATCAACATTATGTTTACACACCTATTGAGCTCACAACCATGTGTATGCAAGCCGGCTTTGACTCGGTACAAGTATATGGCAATCTAAACGGAGAAGAATACGATTTGGATTCTGATAGGTTGGTAGTTGTGGCGGAAAAATTTTGAGCAAAGGAAACTAATCGCAAACAATAATTTTGTTTCTTCCTGTGTTTTTTGCTTGATAAAGAGCCTGATCTGCCATATCAATGAGGTGATAAATAGCATCTATACTGGTTAAATCAGTCTCTGATTTAGAGCGACAAATGCCGATTGAAACACTCACATCTTTTTCCTTGTTTTCTATCAGTTGACTGATTATTTTTGCTATATTTTGGGCATAAGAAATATCTTTATTAATCAAAATAGCCAAAAATTCTTCGCCGCCATATCTGGCAACAACATCTTCAGAACAATTGATAGACTGCTGCAAATACTGCGCCATCAGTTTCAACAATTCATCTCCTGCTAAATGTCCAAATTTATCATTGAATTGTTTGAAATGATCCATGTCCATCATAAGAACTACAATGTTATCAACTCTGGCCTTTATCAAATTATTAATATATTCATCTAAGTAAAAGCGGTTTGATAGACCTGTCAAACCATCTAAGTGGGCTATTTTCTGTAAATTAGCATTGGCTTTTTTTAATTCTTGTGTCTTTTCATTGATGATTTTTTTAAAATCTTGTTTTTGGGCTTCATGGATTTTTTCTCTCCATTTAATCAGCACCTGAAACAACCCTACAAATATCAAAATTGATAGCACCCCCCATATCAGCTTTGCCTGACGGGTTAAATACCAAGGAGGGCTGACAATAAAGCGATAAACAGGCATGTCAAATAAACGATTATTTGAATCCTTGGCCTGGATTTTAAGGGAATACTCACCAATGGCTAAGTTACTGATTTGAATTTTTCCGCTGTTGGTAAAATCAGACCATTCTTCAGATTCTCCTTGCAACTTAAAACGGTATAGATTTTTTTCGTGATTTTTCAAGTCATTCAATGCAAAGGTAAAAACCAGTGTTAAATCTCCCTTATCAAAAGCAATAACCTGAGCAGGATTAATTTCCAACAATTTTTCCTTGTTGTTGTGGAGTTTTAATTCAATTTTTGTCATACGAAGTGAGTACTCTATTGGCTGTTGTATTGTTTCAGTACTCCTCAAATAAGTAATCAAAATCCCATTAGATAGAACTTTTACCTCATCATCAACTATCCTTATCCTATCTATTATTCCTTGCAAATATGGCCTCATATCAATCACCTGCCAAGTACCTTCTGAGTCTTGATAAAATAATTTAAAGGCAGTAGAACCATACAACCATCCATCTTTGGCCTGTTGAATGAGGTTGATTTCCTCCCCTTTCAACTCTGACAACAATTCTATAAACACAGGTTGAGGAGATTGACCACGCTTCAATTCATAAACAACCTGTGAATCGTAGGCATATAACTGTTTGTTGTTGGTAGATAATAAACTGTAGCCATTGGCGGCCGCATCATCAAAATTAAACCCTAAGCTTATTTCTGTCTTTTCAAGTACTTCTCCTGTCTTTATATCCAGTTTCATCTGGTAAAAACCGCCTCCTTTAACAGTCATCAAAATCGAACCTGGTTTTTCTTCTATTATTGAATTCGCTCTTTGTGGGGATAATGGTTTTAATTGCCAGTTTTCTCCTTCTCTGTACAACAGCTGTGTATCTAGTTCAGTTATAATATAAAACAAATTGGGATTGTAGCGCGACCGAATGATTTCTCGCGGATAAATAATTTCTGAAATGGCCAAAGTTTTTGTTTCTTTATTGTCAACTTCAACCAAATACAACTTATGTGATTCTGCCAATAAAGTCTGTCTCTCGTTAATAGGCAAAAGAAACCATGCTTCCATATTGGTCCAGTTGAGGCGACGAAATAACTTATTTTGGTACAACGATTCTTGCTTGTCTTCTTGAAAGACACCTGCACTGCCAGCGACAAAAAGCTGATCGTTCCATTTTTTTGTATCCCAAAGGCTACTGGCTAATCCAGAATCTTTGCCTTGTATTCTTATTGCACTGGGCCACTGTAAGTAATAAATTTCAAACTCAGTCAGTATCATTATTTCGCCATCTTGATTGCTGATTATTTTGGATATCCACTCATTGGTGAGCTGAAAAGACTACACTGAATAATTATTGGTATCAATAAAAGTTAATAAACCATTGTTCGAGCCCAAAACGAGCTTTCCCTCTCCCAAGGAGGCGATAGACACGTAGTTATCGGGAGATGGTAAATTTTCAGCAAACTGCAACTTTTCAATTTGATTGTTATACAAGATTCGCCATTCGTTGCCTTGAGATAGAATGAACCACCTGTCAGTTGATGTTTTTTGAAATTTATCTATGATGGAGCTGTTGTCTAACACTATCGGGCTTTTTATCCACCCCCCATCTTTGAGTACTTTCAATCCGATATCACGGTCTTGAATAGTGAGCTTATTTTTGTGACAAAAACCATCTCCGAGTTTGGCTGGAAAATCCCATGTTTTGATTGATTCATCTGATTGATTGTAAAGGAAAACCGTGTGTAAACTCATAAATACAATATCATCATTGCACGCTGTCATGTGCCAAATATCAGAAAAACCATTGCGGTAATTCTGTGGAGTTACATCTTTGTATTGATAGACGCCAAATTCATCTTTGTAGATGTAGCCAATGATGCCAGAACCTCCGAAGTAGACACGATTATTTTGATTCACGTAGAGTCTTCTTATCGCAGATTCTTTTCCCGTATCAACATAATGCCAGGTCTGCCCATCATAAATCTTAATGCCATTTATATACGCAACATACAAAGTTTTCTCGTGGTCTTGTACCATATCAAAATGGTAACCAAATGCTGAGGGTGGGATTTTGATAGATTGGTAGGGTGGACTCCCTATTATAATGGCATGAGAAAATGAACCCAAGACCATGTATCCTAGAATTAATAGTTCAATGATTCGTTTAAGATGTTTCCCCCTATTCATGCCTTTATTATAGGGTACTTCAGATTTGTTTTTAAGAGACAGTTGACAGTCTTTTCTTTTTTTTGTTAAAGTGACTGCTTATATTGGTTTTTGCGTACGATAAAACCGAATAAATTGATAAAACGACAATAATTTGTAGGAATGCCATGAATGATTCAAAAAAAAAAGCCAAAACTTCCATCATTGTTATGGTGTTTTCTTTTTGTATTATCGGATATGCAATTGGGTTAAAGTATGTTCCAGAATATATGCCCTTCAACCAAGCCAGTTCCCAAGATGATTTTTATGCCCCTCATGCTGGGCAATGTGTTCCTGAATTGGAGTTTTAACTAAAAAACTTCGTTATAAATTTAGTCCAATTGACTCAACATTTTCATATCGTATTCTTCTAGTTTTTGGCCTGATTTTACTCTTTGGATTAAGTCTGGATTGGCAATGAATGCTCTGCCAATTGCCACCAAATCTGCCTTTTTGTTTTTAATCGCTTCTTCTGCCATATCTATAGAATAATTTCCACAAGTAATAAAATTTCCTTTGTAATGCTTGCGAATAAACTCACTGGCTTTGCCACCATCTAAATAGTCAAAAGTATAGTGGTCACTAAATGTACCCAGGTGAACATAGCAGATCTGACGTTTATTTAATTTTTTGAGTAATTTTTTATAGGTTTTTTCATCGCCTTTGCTGTATTCAAGATGGACATAGGCTTGAGGAGACAATCTGATTGCTGTCTTATCGGCACCAATGGCTGCGGATACTTCATCAACGATTTCTAGCGCAAACTTGCAGCGTTTTTTTGAACTTCCCCCAAATTTATCATCTCTAAGATTGGTCTGTTGACGCAAGAACTGATCAACCAAATAACCATTAGCGCCATGAATTTCAACACCATCAAAACCTGCTTGGATGGCATTTTTGGCGGCTTTTACATATTTCTTAATGATTTTTTTAACTTCTTTGGTCGATAAAGAACGCGGCATTTCATATTCTAAACCTTCTGTTCTTGGCACATGTCCATGCCACGCAACAGCAGATGCGCCAACGGGTTGTTGTTCGGTATAAACTGAATGAGCCACACGACCACAATGCCACAGCTGACAAAATATTTTGCCACCATTGGCATGTACGGCTTGAGTAACCAACTTCCAACCTTCAACTTGCTTTCTGGTAAAGATACCCGGCGTATTGGGAT
Organism: Gammaproteobacteria bacterium; assembly: GCA_024280395.1. Taxonomy (GTDB): domain Bacteria; phylum Pseudomonadota; class Gammaproteobacteria; order Xanthomonadales; family Marinicellaceae; genus NORP309. The sequence goes on from JAJRQG010000007.1 coordinate 22,359, forward strand.
AACCTTGCCCCAGTGGATCAATTATGGTTGCCTCAGAAATAATTAATCCGGCATCGGCACGTCTAGCATAATAATCGGCAATTTGTTGTGTCGGCACCAAGTCTTTGTCCGCAAAACAGCGCGTAAGTGGCGCCATAACGATGGCATTGTTTAGATTAATGGTGTCATTGAGTTTTACAGTTTGGAATAATGGTGAAGTCATAATTAGATGTTATTTTGTAGTGTTGTTTAATATTGATGCGATTTGTTTAAATTCAATGTTAAAAACCACACCTTTTGGATTTTTGTTATTTTCTGCTGTTATACTGGCATTGTGATAACGACAAATCAATTGTACCAAGTACAGGCCCAATCCCAAGTGTGTTGTTTGTTTGTCTTGTTTTTTTCTGATTGAAACCAAGGAATCAAAGATATTCAAACCTTTCTCTGGAAGTTGAGAATCGGTATTGAAAATTTGCAATTGAACTTTGTTGCCATCTGCTTTTACTAAAATTTGTATGTATCCATCTTCGGCGATATAGTCTTTGGCGTTGTCCAGCAACTTGTCCATCATCTGAGCTATCAAGTCTTTGGAGCCGTTAATAACAAGACAATTGGGGTCTATCTTTGTTTTGAGATTGGGAATGAAACTTTGATAGGACTTGGCCAACTGTTGTATTAATTCGCTCAAATCAAAATTTTCTTTGGGTGTTTGTTCTAATGTATATTTAAGCTGGCTGAGTTCGCTGAGCTGATTAAGAATAAACCTCAAACGCTTAGTTCCACCTTGTGCCCGTTTTAGAAAATCAGGGTCATTCTCCATCTCCAAATTATCTAACGATGATTGAACAATTGCGAGAGGCGTTTTCATTTCATGCGAGAGCCTAGAACCCAAATCTTTTAAATATTGCGTATATTCTCGCATCTCTTTTAACATAGACTCAATGCCACGAGACAACTCACCAATTTCGTCACCCGCTTGGTGTGAAGGCATTTGTATATTCATGCTCCCGGAATCATCCAAAACAGATTGCAATGCTCGATTTAATTTCTTTATCCGCCAGGCCAACAACAAAGAATAGCCCAAATATGCCAGCATTAACAAAAGCACAACTGCAATCATCATCACCCCTGCTTTGAGCAAAGTCTGAATCATACTTTGTTGGCCTTGCGGCATCATGCTAACTAATTCATAGCGAATATCATCAGATTCAATTGAGTGCTTTATGCCGGCCATACCATCAACTTGTCGATAAAACCATTTGTTGTCAGCTGCGTTATTATCAATACCAAATAGCCACTGATAAATGGGAGTTATGATCCATTGCCAAGGAGATATTTCCTGATTCTTTGGAAGTTTATCACTCTGGTATATCACCCTATTTTCTTTATCTCTGATTGTAAATTTATTGTTTTCTGGGGTTATATCCAGAATTATTTGTGCCAGTTTTTTATTGTTTGACACTATTGGTAATAATTTTAAGGATTTATGTTTATCATCGGTTAAGGTGCCTGCCAATGTTTTTGATATTGCTGCTTCTTTGTTAATATAATTCAAATTAGCAAAACCAAGGTAATGTGAAGCATCATTTTCAAACAAAATCTCTAAAGTATAACCTCCTGCTGTTTCATGCCAATACGCTTGGTTATTGGGTCCATCTTTACTAATTCGTTCTGACTGAACTCCACCTTCAGCCTGGCGAAAATATTTATATTGATGTAGACCACGATTATTTACTATCCCAACCATGACATAATCATTCTCAAAAACATCTGTTGGATTGATAGAAATATTCTTGTCATTACTGGTAACGAATAATGCCAAATCGTTTTGGATTGTTGCTATTTTAACTGTTAGCTTATGATTAAAGTTGATGTATTCATAGGCTGTAATGCCTGCCCATTCATTGTCATAACCATCTATTTCAATTTCAATTAGTTCTCCCAGAACAAGGCCATCTAATTCAATATCGGAATTACTTTTCAAAATCTGTTTGATTGAAGCTTGCAATGAGGCCAGCGTGTTTTGTGATGCTTGTTCAATGGTTAAACGAAATTCTTTATCAACACTTTTCAATGCCAACCAACCCGTAATTGGAAACAATAAACTCAACAAAGCCAATAACAAAAGTTGGAACTTTAATTTCATCTAAGGCGCCCTAAGATTTCCAACGATAACCCATGCCATGCACCGTATCAATACAATCAAAATCGGCATCGTGCAGAAGAAATTTCTTACGGATTCTTTTGATGTGTGAAGTAATGGTTGATTCATCCACATAAACATTGGCATCACTCATCAATTGATCTCGCGTTTTCACATGACCCTTGTGCCGTGCCAAAGACACAATCATCCAAAATTCAGTAACGGTTAAATCAATGGCATTGTCCTTCCAGAATAACTGTAAGTTATCGGTGAGTATTTTCAAATCACCCTGAACAATGGTGTTTTCTTGCTTCTTAACTTTCGCCAAGTCCTGGCGCCTAAACAATGCCGCCACCCTTGCCAACAAATGTGGCAATGAAATGTCCTTGCTTAAATAATCATCTGCTCCAAGACGCAAGCCCGAAACCATATCAAATTCATTGTCTCGTGCGGTTAAAAATAAAATAGGCAAACTTTCAGACTGTGAACGCAAAAATCGACACAACTCAAACCCACCATCCGGCTCATCTCCCAATCCCACATCAATAATCACCAAATCCGGCAAGGATTGTCCCAACGCTTTTTTTGCCAAATGCAATTCTTCAAACCCTTGGGTGGTATAACCTTGGCGCTGCAAAGCCGCTTGGTAATTGGCCAAGATACTGGGTTCATCTTCTACGATAACAATGTGTTTTTTTGACATTTTACTATTACGCCATTTTCTTGAATTCTTTAATAGATTCGATTTCAGCTTTTTCTGCTTGTTGTGCTTTAAATATGTCATAACGAATTTGCAGATTCAGCCAGAAATCCGCTGAAGTTCCAAAATACTTAGCCAAACGAAGAGCAGTACTAGGTGTAATGCCTCTTTTTTTATTAATCAACTCATTGACTCTTTGATAAGAAACATGAATAGCATCAGCTAAATCTCTTTGACTAATCTTCATGGGCACAAGAAATTCCTCTTTTAGCATTTCTCCTGCATGAGTTGGTTCTCTATGGGTTGGTATTCTCATAATGGTTCTCAATGATAATCAATAATTTCTACATCAAATGGGCCAGATTCACTCCATTTAAAACATATTCTATATTGATTGTTAATTCTTATACTAAATTGTTCTTTTCTGTTTCCTGATAAGCTTTCAAGACGATTGCCAGGAGGAACTTTTAATTCCTGTATATTGACGACAGAATCAAGTTGATCGAGTTTTCTCACAACTACCCTTAAAATTGAGTCTGGACATCCCTTTCTGGTATTTTTTGAACTCACACCATTAAAGATGTCTTCAATCACCTTATTTTTAAAGGACACAACCATTTTGACATGATAGCACGGTATCTATGCTATTTGTAGAAAATCTAAAGCCAAAGTTGATTTTTGCAGAAACGGGATAGGTTTTGAAGGACTGTAAGCTTGTTGAAAGTCTGTCATTGGACTGCTTAAGCTTGGCCCAATCTGCTTGCTGATAATAAATAGAAATTCTCATCTTCATCAAACAACTCAAAATTATTCTTCAAATAAAACTGGTAAGCTTTATGGTTAATTTTGAAACACTTTAATACCATTCTTTTATTTGTGTGCTTTGCATGAATAATAGACAGAAGGTCTGCTCCTATTCCTTTATTTTGATATTCAGCTTCTAAAATGAGCATATTGATATAGACATCTTCATTGTTCAATTTAAACTGAACATAACCAACAGGAGCTCCTTCACAAGTGATTATTGATGTGTCGTATTTTATTAAACTCTGTGAGAAATCACTCTTTTGCCATTTTTCATCCCAACCCCAAATTTGTTCAATATGCGGTTTCATGGAATCAGTATAAACTTTCCACATGTACGGCGTATCTTCTTTACCAATGGATTGAAGTGATATATTAATGTTGATTGAGCTTGTGTCAGTCACCGATTAATTTACTTAAATTCTGCATAGAGATATTGCCGCCGCTCATCACCAACACCACACTTTTGTCTTTAAGTTGTTCTTTGAGTTGTAGGGCTGCGGCGAAGGTTGATGCTGAGGCTTCTTCGATGAGGTTGTGGGTGGTTTCACTCAAAATTTTATTGGCTTTTATGATGTCCTTGTCATCTACCAAGACAAATTCATCTACATATTTCCACATGGTTTCTTGGGTATTGATAAAGGGTACACCGGTTGCCACACCTTCGGCTATGGTGGTGTTGTCAGCCTCTATTAACTCTCGTTTTAACCAACTGAGTTGTTGGGCTGGGGCTTGAGCCGATTGTACACCGATGATTTTGATATCTGGATTGATGGTTTTTGCAACCATTGCTGTTGCACAAATGCCGCTGCCTGCACCCACTGGAACAATAATCACATCCACATCAGGCAGATCATTCATGATTTCTAAACCATAACTGCCGACACCATTGATCAAAATATCATCGGTTGGGCCGATGAATAAGCCTTTGTTTTGATTGGCTGCTTCTAATGCTGCCGCTCTACATTGATCAAAGTTATCTCCAAAATGCACAACTTTTGCACCATAGGATTGCATCGCTGCCACTTTACCAGAATTGGCATTCTTAGGAACGTAGACAACGGCTTTGGCACCAAACAATTTTGATGCGTAAGCAATGCTTTGACCATGATTGCCTGTTGATGCGGTATAGAGTCCAGCTTGCCTTTGTTCTTTGCTTAATTGAGCGACACAATTAATGCCACCACGTACTTTAAAGGCACAGGTGGGGTTGTGGTTTTCATGTTTAAGCCACACTTTCGCACCTATTGAATCACTCAATTGCTGATAATAGCGCAAGGGTGTTGGCGACAAATGTTGATATACATTTTTACTGGCTTTAATAATGTTTTTAAGCGATACAGTATTTTCTTGTTTTGTCATTAATTCACTCGGTAAATCTTGGCCTTTCTTTTGCCTGGCTTCTTGTTAAAAGGAGGTTTTCCTCGCCAATATTGAATCAATAAATAACCACACAATGGGCCAGCAAGATAGCCCAGTTGATTAATAAAGCTTGCTGCAGAGCCCAACATGCTAATAAACATAATGCCAGCATAAACCATGACCAAGTATTTGGCTTTGACCGGTATGGGTGGCAGCAACAAATACACTTCGCGATTGGGCCACATCATGCCGTAGGCCAATAATAAGGCAAAAACCAGTCCAGAAATACCCACCGCAAACATGCTGCCTAAAAGCAGATGCGCCACAGCGGTGGCAACAATACAGCTAATGGAAAAAATAGCAAACCGTTTTTGTCCCCAATAGTCTTCAATTTGATAGCCGAACAACCAAATGGCAAGAACACTAAATAACAGTTGCGTGAAATCAAAACTGACAAAAGCATAAGTCACTATCTGAATGGGATTAAAGCCATTGCCGTACCCTTTAAGAACAAAAAAATAAGGATTAAAGAATTTTCCAATGACATACGCTGCCATCAATGTGATAACCAAATAACGGGTGATAACAGGCAGTCTTAAAAAATAATAACGCACATGTTCATAGGCTTTTCTGATGTTGTTTTGAATTTCTTGTTTATTCATTGGGAAAATAATCATTTAAAGTTGCTGGATAGATAATACCATCGTCGCGAAATTCAAGGGTAATAAAAGCACAATGGGCCGGTTTCATATAAACTTCAAAACCACACAGTCTATTCACCAATTGACTAAATGTAGGATTGTGGCCAACAATAACTATATTTTTCGCACTCTGGCCTGCTATTTTGTCTAACCATGTACTGGCCATTGTTGAATACAATTCACGGTAATATTGGCAGTTTGATATGTTGTTGAGTTGACAAATAATTTCTGCTGTTTGTTTGGTACGAATAGCAGCTGAGGAAATACATAAATCCAAATCCATATTTATAGATTGGCATTTCTGTTTAATGTACTCTGCGGTTTTATTGGATCTTTTGACTCCTTTTGTTGTTAATTCTCTCTCAAAATCAATGCCCGAACCAAAATCAGCATGTCCATGACGAACAATGAAAATATTTTTTATATTATTTGAGCTGCCACTCACGACATTAACTTGATTTGTGACAGGTAATAATCCACAACGGTTTTATTACTTAGCCCTTTATCTAAAGACTTGATTTTTTGTGAGATAAGCTGAATTTTTGGTGAGTTTTCTTGTTTTTGGAAGTCAAAAGCCAACAACCCTATTCTGGAATTAAAACTTTGTAACTCGAAAAAATACTGCTCTTGCATTTCTCCAAAAAATGTCTGAGCAGATAATTTGTTTTGAGAAATATTTTGGATTTCATTGTAAACATTAATGCTAGATTGAGCATAATCCGTCAAATCAGCCGCTACATTGGCTGTATCAATATCACAAGCAAGATAGGCCAATTGTTTATCGCTTTCTTCAAAATAACCTACATTTTTCAACAAATATTTAACCAGATTTCCTTGGTAAATATTTCCCTCTGTATCTTCCCCTTTACCAAAAGTACTGCCATGTATCATTAACTTCAACAGTTCCCTGTGCTCATTTCTAACTATTCTTTGGCCATCAACTGCATCTAAAATTCTCACCATTTCTTGAAAACTTGCTTGTTCATTGTCTCCGATAAGAACCGAATCATTATTTTTTTCAGATTGACGCAAATCGTGACCACTCATGAACAAAGATAAAAGTGACCAACCATAATCAGTAACCCCTCGGCTTTCTGACATGTTGGAAACAGCAATTAAACGATACAACAAGTCATCTATGTGTTTTTCGCTGTGATAACTACGTGGGTTTACACTGAGAGTGCCATTTCTTAATGCCATTCGTGCATAAGAAACAATTAAGGCATCAGTAATAACCATTTGCACATCACTGTCTTCAACGGTTTCACAAAACCAATCATGCCAAATTGAGAATATTGAATTAAATTGTGGGAGTTTGAAATTCAATAACTCCCATGCCTGATCAACACATGAAATCTGTTTCTCTATGCGATCAGGCGGGAAAATCATATTTATTTGACTGTGTAAAATTTAATCATAATGTTACCATTTTACATTCAACAAATGATTATGCAAGTAAAATCAATGCCTTACATGGATTTCTTATCTTTGAATCTAACCAAATATAGCTTTTAAGATGAAGAAGAAGACAATAGAAAGTATCGCACCTGCTGGAATAGTAATGATCCATGAAGCAAAAATACCTCTGACCACAGTTAGATTAATGGCACTAATTCCTTTTGCCATACCGACTCCCAGAACAGCTCCAACCAAAGTATGCGTGGTAGAAATAGGCATCCCCGTTGAAGACGCTACAACAATAGTCATCGAAGCGGCCAGTTCTGCGGCAAACCCTCTAGAGGGTGTTAAGTGTGTTATTTTCTTACCAACAGTCTCCATCACTTTGCGCCCATAAGTGGCTAAACCAATCACAATCCCTATTCCACCAACGACCAATATCCAAGTATCCAATGCAGCTTTACCAGTAATCATGCCGCTTTTAGCAGTAGAAACAACTGCAGCTAAAGGACCAACAGCGTTGGCAACATCATTTGAACCATGCGCAAATGCCAATCCACTTGCGGTAATTACCATCAGTACTGCAAATACTTTTTCAACCGTATGAAAGGTAAATTCTTTCTCTTTTTCTAGGTCTGGTTGAATCTTGGAGATGAAAATCGCACCAATTATTGACACAACCACACCAATCAAAGCAGCATAAAGATAAGCTTCATTTGCTGTTATTTGGATGTCTGATACATGTTTCAAGCCTTTTTTAATGGTTACCAATGTCATAAAAAAAGCTGTTAGGAATATATAAAACGGTACATATCGTTTGGCATTTTTAAGTGGATTATCTGTACGTAATATTAATACGTGAACACTCTGGAACAACAAGAAAGCAATAACACCTGAAGTCAATGGAGATATCACCCAACTCATCACAATACTTCCAACTTTGCTCCAGTTAACAGCATCCATACCAATGCCTACAGCTGCAAATCCCACAACAGCACCCACAATTGAGTGTGTTGTTGAAACTGGCCAACCTTTTTTAGAGGCTATCAACAACCAAATTCCTGCAGCCAGCAACGATGCCAACATACCAAAGATCAATAGCTCTGGATTCCCTTGAATAGCTTGTGGATCAACAATACCTTTTCTTATGGTTGATGTTACTTCTCCACCTGCTAAAATCGCTCCACTGAATTCAAATATAGCGGCAATAATAATTGCAGTCTTAACGGTAATGGCCTTTGAACCAACCGAGGTTGCCATGGCATTGGCTACATCATTGGCACCAATTCCCCAGGCCATAAATAGGCCAAACACGCCGGCAAGCGTGATATAAATAGTTTGATATTCCACTGTAACTTCCCCTTATTTTGCTAACAATAGTTCTAAACGACGGCCAACACGCTCAGCCATATCTGCAATTCCACCCACTTTATCTATCAGCTTGTACAAAAACATAACATCAACTGGGGGCATTTCCTTTTCAATTTTAAACAAGTCTTCTTGTAAAGCGCTTTGTTTTAAATCGGTTTTGGTTTCAATTTTGTCTAAGTTATCAATCAAATCTTGAACCAGCTTAACCTCAGCACCACGAAAACCTGTCTCATACAATTCATCCAATTCATTCACTGATTTCTTAGCAAACTTACTTGCATCAACACACAAGTTAACAAAGACCATAAATTCTTCAAACATTACTGCTGGAATTTGAATTTTGCGCTGTTTTATCATGCCCGAAATACTTTTTGTGATATTGGCAATTTTGTCTTGAACTAAAACTAGCTCTAGTAAGTCTTGTCTTGGCACAGGCATAAACAAACTTTTAGGTAGATTTGAACGAATCTCCATTTTAATTTTGTCTGCATCGTGCTCTAAATTTCTTATTCTCTCATTTACAGCTTCAACCTTGTCCCAGTCATTCAGGTTTGCCGCTTCAAAAATTGATGGTAAAAGTGCAGAACAATCATAGGCTACAGCTATGTGGTCTTGGATAGGATGTACTGGAGATTTACCCAGCATTTCTGAAATAATATTTTTAACCATTGAATTTCTCAGATTTGTAAAATGGATATGATACCGTATTTTTTTAAACAGCACAGAGTAAAATAAAACTCTTTCAAAAAAATCTTATAATTTTATGTTTATGACACAATTGTCATAAAACTGTCACATAAACCCAATGAAATAATGCCAATATTTGATTTTCAACCCTCAAAACTGCTATTGAATATTACCCCGAGACTATTAGCACAAGATTGAATCTTGATATCATCGATATCCCATCCATCAAATCCGACCGCTGTATCCGTCACTAGACGAAAACGAATTACAACGTCTTGATTTGCATAATCATCGAGATTAATAATTGACTCAATATAGGCTTGAGGATTACCACACCAAGCATTTTGACCGGCCAAAAGACTACTTGATTGTAGAGAGCCATCGTAAGGGTCAGTTAACAACTTCTCACTGGCAACAGGAACGAAGGAAAGGCCCCCGTCGGTTGAAATTTCTAATAATCCGCCATCCCAACAAGCTACTTCAGCGTTCGCTTCCATATCTTGTGCGTTATTAAAGTGCAGTGTCAGCGTATTGTTGCCAGCGGGCAGGTAAATGGTTGGAGATGTCAGCACTGTATCTGATTGACGTGACACATCAGGTATACGCCAATGTTGAATGCCTGTATCTGGGTTGATATTGGAAAGAAGCCAGTTGTTGCTTCCTACAATAGCAGTTGAACTCCACCCTTGGGCCCCATTTTCGAAATCATAATTAACCAATATCGTAGCGCTCATGCCTGTTTCGCACTGGCCAGGCAAAGGGGCTGAAACAAAAATCCTTGTCAGTGATATGTTTCCACTGCCACAGATATTTTGAGTGGTTACCCGCCAATAGTAATTAGTTTCTGGCAATAAAGAAAGGCTTGAAACATAGCTTGATGCATGGGTGATTTGAGACTCTACAATAGTATTAAATGCAGGATCCGTGGACAATTCAAATAAATAGGATGAACTTCGTTGAACTGCCTGCCATTTAAAAGTCCGTGAAATTGTCGATACCCGCGAAACATTGGTACCAGGCATAGTTAATTGTGTAGGCTGGGGAACCCCATCAACAACTGTCAAGTTTAAAGCAGTTGTAGAAACCAAACTGGCATCCAGACTATCTGTAGCAATGACGGTCATTGAATAATTGTTTTCAGCAACATTATTAGTTAAATTTGATATCAATACCTGGCTGGAATCAACTGGGTTAATAACTGGATTGATAGAAAAATCACAAGAGGCGGATGTTGGACATCCCAATACAGATAAATTTGTTGTTGCTGTGAAGCTCCCTGTTAAGTTTAAATCAAAAGTGGCCTGATTATTTACAGTACACACCGATTGAGTTGGATTATTGACAACTACAGCAACACAATCAGGGAAATTAAATGCACCAATTCTTGTATTCCAGCTGTTATTCCCTGTCGTTTGTATGTATTGCGCAGACATCCAAAACCGGCAATCATCAACTGGATCAACATTCATAGACGAGTAATCTCCCCATCTAAAAGTAGAGGTTTGTACTCCTGTTGCTTCCATTAATGTGGATTCGTTGCGCATTTGACCCAAGGGTTCATTTACTCGCCGAGATGTAAATCGAATACCCGGATTGACATTATTGGCACCCCCCAGAACATTGTAAACCATACCAATGTCACCTTGTCCATTCATGGCAATACTTGACATCCACCTGTGGCTATCATCTGGAGCATAACTGCCTTGCTGCTGTAAGTACCATTGCCCTGATCCACTTCTTCGCATTTCAAACCATCGTGGTGCTGCATGGTCACCGGCTTGGTCACCATCCGCCAATGTATCTATTGCCCAACTTCCCAATAAACTTTCATGGGTGCCAAAATTTCGATAGACAAACCGTTGCATTGGCCACCATGAGCCTGAATCGATTTTTGTTGTGGTTCCTAATTGCGGCAAACAACTGCGTGAAAACAATCCACATACAGTCCAATTAAATTCAGCTATTTCGGGTGGTTGAAAACTTTTAATAAGGTTAAAGCTAGACTGAGATGGCACATCCCAGTTGACCTTAAATTCATACAAATCTATGGAGTCCGCCAATGGAGGAGGATCTGAAAAGTAACTTTCACCCGCATCAATCATGGTATAAAACAAGCCGCCTGAACCCGTAGAGGGGATCAAACTTCCGTCACTGTCTGCAGGCAATAAAAAGTTGGCATAACCTTGGAAAAACTGCGCCGGACGCGCTGGCAACCCAGAAAGAAGAGATAATCTATCTATTGCATATACGTCATAACCATTGGGTGCACCTGAATTTGTACCCATAAAATAAGCATTGTTTTGAGTATCTGGCCACACCCCAAGTTTGTAATAATCAGGATGTCTTTGCGTCATTAATTCATAGAGATAATATGTCCCCAAAGGATCGGAGCTAGTGGAAATTGCAAAACATACACTCTGTGCACCGTTAATGGCAAATTGACTCAGCAGAAACCTGTCGGCTTGTTGGTCGTACAAAACAATGGCATCCCCGTTGTTGTGTTCTTCACAATTCCCACCAAAACCTTGCCACAAAGAGTTGGTAGCAAACGGACCCGCCAACATGCTTCCCTGCTTATCAAAGACCGCAAATGCCAAATTTACCATTTGCACATAATGGTTAATTCCTACTGCACCAGATACATCTGCTGGCGAGCTTTGCCCCAATTTATTTATGCCTTCAAAATTGACAGAAGTCGCCGGAGTATTGTCTATCAGTATGCGGTTTATTTTTGATGCTAACGCTAGTTCATCTTTGTTACCGTTTCGGTTCTGGGTTCCATACCTTCTGCCTTTTTTATCGAATGCTATCTGCTGTTGTTTTTCAAACACTTCTTGAGTCGATTGTGAAGACTGTTTTACACGGGATAAACCAGATACTGGCAGACTGAGAATGGGGCCTTTTATGGGCAAAATAAAGGCATTGTTTTTTCTGGTATTTGTCTTTGTTGACAACATGGGTTCGAGAACTGATGACTGAATAGCAAATGTGGCCGAATTGTGATTAGCTTCCTTTATCGAATTCATTGATGGACTCATTGAAAGAGTACTTGAAGATTGTTCAGCCTTTGCAGTTTTGATTTTAATTAAGGGAAAATAAACTTGATTATTAACTTTAATCTCTAAATTAAATTCGCCATGCGTTTGGCTGATTTTTGAAATCACATTAGGATTATTTCCACCGATTCTTAAATTAATCACCCCCTTCTTGATAACAGTATTAGAAAACAACTCTTTAAATATTTCTTTGTTCTCATTATCAATCAACCTGATCGCAATTGAAAACTCTCCATCTAAATTATTTTTATTTACATCATGAATCAATCCTGAATATTCAATGTGGGCTTGAACTTGAAAGTAAATAAGCTGCAAGATGAGAAACAAAAAAAACCGCATGATTATCCATCTTCCTTGCTATTCATCACATTGCCTCCTCTCTCACATAAACCATTTGTCAGGCAGGTCTGGAGCTTGGTAGGATTTCAGATATTCAATGGTATCAGCAGCGGTTTCACTGACATGATAGAGTACACGGTATTGCTCTTTGGCAAATTGTTCAGCATAAATGTGTTCAAACATATCCAGTAACTTGTCGTAATAACCACGGATATTTAAAAACACGATAGGTTTATTGTGATACCCCAATTGTTTTAAGGTTAAAACTTCAAACATTTCTTCAAAAGTACCAAATCCACCAGGCAAACCGACAAACCCATCGGCTCTTTCATCCATCAAGGCTTTGCGTTCACGCATACCTTTGGTAATCACCAATTCATCATCAATGTCATGTACCACATTCTCTAGGTTCAGGGCTTCAGGGATAACACCAAATGTTTTTCCACCATTGGCTTTTACACTTCTGGCGACTTCTCCCATTAAGCCCACAACACCGCCACCATACACCAATTCATATCCACTATTTGCCATTAATTGACCCAATTGGTTGGCGGAATTGAAATAATCTTGATGGATAACATCACTTGAAGAACAGTAAACAGCTATGGCTTTCATCTTTTACTCAAATATCTTAATAATCAGATTATAGAGCTTTCACAGAAAATAAAACAGAACAATCTAAGCTCTGTCTAAAATTCCATGTACATTTTTTCTTCATCTAACTTTTTACTCCAAGGAAGGTTGGATTTTTTCCAACCTTTGAGGCTTTGATTTGTAGGGTTGTTTTTATCAACAGGATTGGTTCCTTCAAAACCGTCAACAATACTATATATTTGTTTATAACCTACTTGTGCCAATAAGTTTGTCGCGCCAGAACTGCGGTTTCCCGAGCGGCATATCAAGATGACTGTTGAATCTTTATTCAAACCATGTTCAGCGATGTATTCATTAAAATAAGGTAAAAAATTACTATTGGGAAACAATTTGAAATTGTGTTTCTTCTCGTCCCATTCATCCCAGTCACCGACTGTCATATAAGGAATATTCGCATCAACTCCTGTCGCCATACCCAAAAAAGCAACCTCTGCACGGGTTCTTACATCAATAAAAACAATGCCTTGATTTTCGTTGAGCATTTTATATGCTTCATTAGCGGTCAAATACAAACCCAATGTTGTTTGTTTTTGTGTTTGGCTTGGTTCAATTGCAGCTGTTACTTGGTGATCAATACAAAGTAATGCGATTATCTGTATAAATATTAATATTCGGAAATTCATGGTTTCTATCTGATGTTGTGATCATAAAAAATAAAGCCTGTCATTGTTAATCATAACAGGCTTTATTCATAGAGCAATCTTCTTTAGAAGATATGTAGAATTTGGAAGGTTAAACGATTATCCATGCCGTCCAATATTTTATTGGCATTGGAATCATTGGCCTGATTGGGAGCTTCTGCATCACGGAATTCAAAGTTGAAGATAGCACGTGTTTTCTTCGAAAAGAAATACTGTGCACCGACTGCAAAAGTTGTAAATGTTCTTTCTGGATCTCCACCGCCAGCTGGGTCTACGCCACCTGGAGCCCCAAGACCTTCTGTGCCATTATTCAATACATCATAACGCGCTGCCAATTCAAGTTTTGGCATCACTTTATAACCAAAATCAAGTTGATAACCATTGGATTTATTGTCTGTTAAATAATTTAGAGAGGCTGTACGTAAATTGGCCACTGGAATATTCGGATTATTTGCCAAAGTACCTGGAACAGCTCCACCCTCAGAGCCATTGAAAATCATACCATCAGCCCAAACATATTCAGCTGAAAAACGAACTTTGTTCTTTCTATAAGTTGTTCCAATGCCATATCTTTTGCGATCAAATTCTTGATATTTTTCAACCCCATTAACATAACGAAGAGTTCTTTTTCCATCAATTAACCATGCATAAGTTTTAAAACCCGGTCTTCTTGGACCACGTCCACCATACACTTTTTCAGTTGATAGTAAAATATACACATCTTTGTTGCTGTCATTGTCTGCACGAGAAATACCATTTCCGTTACCTAGCATAACCGCATAAGTAAACTCGCGATTTTTATCGTTTGTAAAGGTATTAAATACTTGTACACCTACATCACGAAATGCCCCTACAGGACCATTTAAGCCATTGGCTACATCATTTGTGCCTCCAGCACCATTTGGACGAAGGCCATTATTGCCATCGGTAAAACGTTCCAACAACAATCTATCGGTAGCATTAGAAAAACGATTCCAATCAAAGATATGAATCGCTTTTTGCGCTTCATTGCCCTGTGGAGACTTAAATTGACCAAAACGAATATGCATGTTTTTTATGTAGTTCAATGTAACGCTGGCATCCGTCAATTGCGGGCCATCTTTTACGGTAATACCATTACTTCCAAATTCAGTTAAGAAGAAGTAATTGATTTTATTGTAATCCCATTGACCACGAACACCCAAACGTGCGCGGAAAACGTTGAAAGTTGAGTTGGTCGCATTCTTAGGCAAAATTTGGTTAAATGCTGCTTCTTGTCCAGCATATGGACCAGCTTTTAATTCAGAGCCATCGGTATAGGCATATTCAGGCTCTAAGAAGCCCCAAATTTTTACTGCATTTTCTTTCTTTACCATTTCTAGACCTTGTAATGAAACCCAGTCCACTGCAAAACTATATTGGCTAGCCAGAATAAGTGTGCCAATTAAGGCCATCTGTATTTTTCTTTTCATATATCTCCCCTTGATTAATTTATGGTTTAATTAATGTATAGCCTTGATCAATCAAGTCCATAATTCGTACAACTCCGCCTGGTACAACGACTGAGTTTTGGTGTAAAGCAGGCTTTTTACCCATTTTTTTGGTCATTTTTGCCAGTGTATTCGCACAGGCACTAAATGTTACACCATTTGATGCCAAGCTAATGATACGTGGCGATGAAATTTCATTGTTCTCAAACATTAATTTTAAGCCTGAGCTAAATGCCACAATTTCGATTTTTATATTGTCTGGCCCATAATGTTTCATTAAGTTATTGGCTACATTTAGCACCAATTGTTGACGGCTGGTATCGCTGATTTGTAATACCACATGTTTTTCTGCAAAATCATCTTCTGCAAACAATGCAAAAGAACTTAACAACGTTAATAGCAACACTAAAAGCATGCCAAATTTATTGTTTTTAACCATTTTATTTCTCCCAATTAAAAATTAATTGAACCAGTGAATACACGATTCATGACAGTCAGATGTTCTAAGCAGAAGATTTATTCCCTTTATTTCGTTTTTTTTTAATTTGTATGGAATAAAATCGAGATGTATAACATCTTACAGGTACAATTGGAGTGACTATGTTAAAAATATTTTACAAAAAGAAACTAGAACATAAACTGGCTGAACTAAGACCTCGCCTGTACAGATTAGCCGTGTCTTGGTGCTCAGATGCTATGTTGGCAGACGATCTTGTTCAAGACACCATGAGCAAAGCTTTGAACAATCATCACCAACTCAAAGATTTTTCTGTCATTAATGCTTGGCTATTTAAAATATTGCACAATTGTTGGATGCAACATCTGCGTTCCAAGAAGCCTTCCATGGACATAGACAATATAGAGTTACTTAGCAATCAATCCCCTGAAAAACAGTTATCAGAGATGCACATAGTTGACCGAGTGAGAAAAGCAGTTGAAATGTTGCCTCTCAACCAAAGACAAGTGATTACCTTAGTTGATCTTGAAGAAAACAGCTATGTTCAAGTTTCTGAAATATTAGACATTCCCATTGGCACGGTTATGAGCAGATTAAACCGAGCCAGAAAACAATTAAAGAGCCGGCTAATTGGCATCAACCTTGAATCTTCCAATGGCTCTATTCCACAAAAACATTTAAAGAGGTTAGTATAACATGGACAATATGAACCCAGAAAACAACAAAACCCAAGAGATGCTCAATGCCTTGGCAGATGGTCAGTTACCAGCACATGAAAGAGAGAAAATTCTTTCTATGATAGACAAAGATCCAAAATTGAGTGATGATGTCTGTGAAATTTACCGCATTAAGGACTTGGTTAAAACAGCCTATCCACTTGATAGTTTTTCAGCTAAACCCAAAACACTATTTGTATCAAAATTTGGTTTTACTATCAAAGTTGCCAGCTACTTCTTTGCTTTTCTTCTAACTTTAAGCAGTGGTTATTTTTTAGCTGATTATAAACAAAATCAACCCGATAATGACAATCAAATTGCAACTGTACAGAAAAACAAAGTCATCGTATTTTTAAGCTCTTCTGAACCAGCAAAGCTAACACAAGCACTTTATCAAGCTGAAACCTTGGCGCAAGAGCACCAAAAAACCAATGGTGAAGTCTATGTTGTTACTAGCGCTGAAGGGTTGGAATTGTTGAACAAAACCACAACACCTTATGAACAAAAAATACTAGAACTAAGTAACCAATACCCATCATTGAAATTTATTGCTTGCAACAACTCTATGTATATCAGGAAAAAACAAGGTAAGCCAGTCGACTTAATTGCCAGCGCTGAAGTGGTTCCTTCAGCTGTTGATTTTGTTGCTTCTCATCTTTTGAAAGGTTGGCAATACGTTTCTATTTAAACCGGTTACGCACCAATTAACTTGTTGAGAACTTATAGCCAGCCCCACGGACTGTTTTTAACATATGCTCAGCATTGTGCTTTTTTAACGCCTTTCTTAATCGCAAGATGTGTACATCCACCGTGCGTAATTCAACAAAAGAATTTCTACCCCATACATGATTAAGAATTTGTTCTCTAGACAATAACTTATTGGGGTTTTTCATAAACAGTTTAAGCAAATTAAATTCAGTGATGCTTAAACTCAATTCATGGCTACCAATCAAGATACTGTGAGAATCTAAGTCCATTTTTATACCTTTAACTTCTATAATATGTGATTTCTTAAAACCCGATGAACGCCGCAACTGTGCTTTTATGCGTGCTTGTAGTTCTTTAATCGAAACTGGCTTGGTCATGTAATCATCCACGCCTGTTTCCAAACCCTTGATTTTATCTTCTTCTTGCGCTCGTGCAGTAAGCATTATTACTGGCATATCTGCTATTACTTCATTGTCACGAATGCGTTGCACCAATTCCAAACCACTGATTTGTGGCAAGCCCCAATCAATAATGACCAAGTCGGGAGTAACATCATCGAGTAGTTTAAATGCTTCAATTGCTGTTTTCGCTGGTAGAACAATATAACCTGATTGCATCAATGAAAAAGTTAACATTTCACGGATGGCAGTTTCATCTTCTACGATAAGTATGGTATTTTTCATCAGAAGTACTCTTCCTTAATGGTTTCTAAATCAAGATGACGGACGTCTTTACCTTTAACCAAGTAAATAACATATTCACAAATATTTTTGGTGTGGTCGCCAATTTTTTCTAGTGCTTTAGCACTCCAACTCAAGCGAACGATTTTTTTTAAATCTTGAGGCTCCTTAGACATAAAACCAATCAAATCCTTATTCAGGCTTTCAAAAGCTTTATCTACAGCATCATCATTTACGGCAACCTCTAAAGCTTTTTCCACATCCAATCTAGCCAAAGAATTCAAAGCATCCTTGAGGTTTTCAGCAACCAATATTGCCAAACTTTCAATCTCCAAAAAATATTCACTCTTGTAATTCTTACTGATTAGATAAATAGCATTCTTGGCAATTTTTTCAGCTTCGTCACCAATGCGTTCTAGATCTGTTATGCTTTTAATTACCGCAATAATTAATCGCAAGTCACTGGCTGCGGGTTGCCGCTTTGCAATTATTTGTGTACATTCTTCATCAATTCTTACTTCCATTGCGTTTATGCCTAAGTCCTTTTTAATGACCTTTTTTGCCAATTTCAAATCGCCACTCAATAAGGACTGCACTGATTTTTGTAATTGTTTTTCAACCATTCCTCCCATATTGAGCAATAAATTTCGGATGTCCTCTAACTCATCGTTATAAGATTGTGATGTATGTTGATTAAAATCTAAAGTATCCATAATGTCTTGTTTTCTCTATTAGCCAAATCGGCCTGTGATATATTTTTCAGTTAATTCATGTTTAGGATTAGTGAAAATTTGATTGGTCTCACCTACTTCAATCAATTTACCCAAATGAAAATATGCTGTTCGTTGTGATACACGTGCTGCTTGTTGCATAGAATGAGTCACAATCACAATGGTATAATTTTTTCGCAACTCGCTTATTAACTCTTCAATAATTGCAGTGGCAATTGGATCTAAAGCACTGGCTGGTTCATCCATCAAAATAACTTCAGGCTGTACAGCGATGGTTCGAGCGATGCATAAACGCTGCTGTTGCCCACCTGACAAACCTGTGCCAGGTGCTTCCAAGCGGTCTTTAACCTCTTTAAATAAACCTGCTTTGATTAATGATTCTTCCACCAAATCATCTAATTCTGCTTTGTTTGAAGTCAGTCCATGTATTCTCGGGCCATAAGCCACATTGTCATAAATAGACTTCGGAAAAGGATTGGGTTTTTGAAAAACCATGCCTACACGTGCTCTAAGCAAAACAGGATCTTGATTTTTTGCATAAATGTTTTGTCCATCTAGCAATAATTGACCCGTGACTTTGCAAATATCAATGGTATCATTCATGCGATTCAAACAACGCAAATATGTCGATTTTCCACAACCCGAGGGTCCAATTAATGCAATCACTTCATTTCTTCCAATATCCAATGAAACATCATGAATAGCCTGATTATCGGCATAATACACATCGACATTGCGTGTGCTTAATTTTGCATTATCACAAAAAGGCTGGCCAACGGTAGTGCCATGATCCGCATGCATACTGGCCAGTGTTGCTTTATCCGTTTGATTACTCATATCTTCATTTTACCACTTTTTCTCAAATTTCTTACGTAAATAAATTGCTATGGCATTCATTGCAATTAAAAAACAGATTAATACCAGAATCGCTGCCGAAGTTTTTTCTAAAAATCCACGCTCAGGTGAATCTGCCCACAAATACACTTGAATCGGTAAAACAGTTGCAGGGTCAGCCACCGATTGTGGGATATCTACGATAAATGCGACCATACCAATCATTAAAAGAGGCGCTGTTTCACCCAAAGCTTGTGCCATACCTATAATAGTACCGGTTAATATTCCTGGTAACGCGGCTGGAAAAACATGGTGAAATACTGTTTGCATTTTTGATGCTCCCAGTCCCAAAGCAGCTTCTCGCAAAGAGGGTGGTACCGCTTTTATCGCAGAGCGTGATGCGATAATAATGGTCGGCAAAGTCATCAACGATAGGACTATACCCCCGACAATTGGTGCTGAACGTGGCAGTTCAAAGAAATTAATAAAAACAGCCAAGCCCAGCAGCCCAAAAACAATGGAAGGCACTGCAGCTAAATTATTGATGTTGATCTCAATAAAATCAACCATGCGGTTCTTTGGTGCAAATTCTTCTAAATAAATAGCAGCAGCAACAGCCACAGGAAAAGTCATCAGCAAGGTCACCAACAAAGTATAAAGAGAACCCATCACAGCACCTTTTATACCTGCAATTTCTGGTTCTCGTGAATCACCATTAGAAAAGAAACTCCAATTGAATGTCTTTTCAATTTGGCCATTCTTTTCTAAATCCTCAATCAGTCCCAGTTTAAAGTTTTTAATTCTGCGGGCTGATTCTTCAACTTTTCTATCAATCACACCTTTAACCAATGCATCAACATCGTCATCAGCAATAAAACTTAATTTTTTAGTGGTGCCTAAATAAGCACGATTTTCCAAGACCAAATCCCGTAACTGATATTCCGCACCAATACTAACCAAAGAATACAAGTCCTTCTTCTGTGTGCGCTTTTTCACATCAGGGAATTGTTTTCTTAAAGCATCACGAATAGAAGCCCGAAAATCTGCTTGTTTAATTTCAACGGTTGTACTGTTTTGATTAATGCCTAATTTTTCAGTGTTCAGTTCAATCTCTAAGGTGATTTGTGTCTGCACAAATGCGGGCAAAGCTTTAATGGTAATATCCGAAACCAGAATTAATAAGAATAAAAAGGCCACACTCACCGATGCAAACCCCATGGCTTTAAATAGCTTTTCCTTTAGGTAGCGTTTTTTTAAACTTCGCTCAACTTTTTGAGTAATACTGTTATGATTAATCATACTGTTCTCGATATTTTCTTACCACGTATAAAGCAATTACATTCAGCACTAAAGTAGTCAAAAACAACATCAAACCTAATGCAAATGCTGCTAATGTTTTTGCAGAATCAAACTCTTGATCGCCCGTTAACAAGGTGACTATTTGTACCGTAACTGTAGTCACCGCATTTAATGGATTCACCGTTAAATTAGCAGCCAGACCTGCCGCCATTACCACAATCATGGTTTCACCAATAGCACGTGAAGCAGCCAACAAAACACCACCAACAATTCCGGGCAAGGCTGCGGGAATTAAAACCTTGATAATGGTTTCGGATTTGGTTGCTCCTAGTCCTAGCGATCCTTCACGCATAGACTGAGGTACAGCCGAGATTACATCATCTGCTAAGGATGAAACAAATGGAATAATCATAATTCCCATAACCAATCCTGCCGCAAGCGCACTTTCTGATGCCACCGACAATCCCACTGATTCTCCTAATTGCCGTATAAAAGGAGCAACTGTTAGCGCTGCAAAAAAACCATAAACAACGGTAGGTATTCCTGCCAAAATTTCCAAAACAGGCTTTGCAAATGAACGAAATTTACTTGAGGCATATTCTGATAAAAAGATAGCGCTCATCAAACCCAAGGGTACGGCCACCACCAGTGCAACAAATGAAATCAACATAGTACCAATAAATAACGGAACCGCTCCAAATGTGGCTGATGAACCCACTTGATCAGGGCGAATCGCAGTTTGTGGTGACCACTGGGTACCAAACATAAAGTCCACCACTGGAATCTCGCCAAAAAATCGTATTGATTCAAACAGTACCGATAAAACAATACCCACCGTCGTCAATACCGCAATGGATGCCGCTAATAATAAAATGATTTCAATGGCTTTTTCAAAATACTGTCGGGCTGGAAGGTCAACCGTGATTTTTTTCAAACCGAAAACCGTCATCAAAATAGCCAATGCCAAGACAACCACTGACTTAGCGGTACTTGCAATTGAATTGAGGTCGCTAAACTTTTCAAACACCTTCACTTTTGCTGGATCTATGCCCTCTATATGGTTGACATCCAAATTTTGAATCTCATTCAAATACAAATCGAAATTCTCTTCAATATTAATATTTGACTGTACCATGTAGTTGGTTAGTTGCTTGGTGATAATAGGTTCATCAACAATTTCGATAACCATCAATACCAATAATGCGGGGACCAGTGACCACAATGCAGCTACATAACCAAAATATTTTGGTAAGGTAAACTTCACTCTTAAACGCACATCTAAATCACTGTTTTGACGTTGTTTCAAATAGACGGCATGTACCTTTTGTCTGCCCATAAAGAAACTAAAGGCAGCCAAAAGAACAAGCAGAAAAAGAATAGCTGATATTGTCATAATCAAATACTTTGCTGCGTTGACTTTACGGTCTGTAAAGCCAACGCACCTTATTCGCCCTTATAGAGAAAGACTCTTTAAATCTTTAACCGCACCCTGAATGGCATTGAACTTACCTTCATCCAAAGGAATTAAACCTTTATCAGTCAAGTACCCTTCTTCGCCCATGGCTTTTTTGCTGGTAAACTCATGTAAGAATTCAGCCATTCCTGGAATTTTTCCAACATGGGCTTTTTTTACATAGAAGAATAAAGGCCGAGACACAGGATATGAGCCATCGGCAATGGTTTCAAACTCAGGGAAGCCCCCATCGATACTTGCGCCTTTTACCAAGTCGGAATTTTGATCTAAGAAAGAAAAGCCAAATATACCCAAAGCATCAGGGTTTTTCTTTAGCTTCTGAATGATTAAATTATCATTTTCACCGGCTTCAATATAGGCACCATCTTCACGAATAGTGTGACAAATGGATTTATATTTGGCTTTATTGGATTTTTTAGTCTCTTTTATCCAATCAAATTTTTTACAACCTCCTTCCATAGCTAATTCAACAAAGGCATCACGTGTTCCTGAAGTAGGTGGAGGTCCTAACACTTCAATTTTAACATCTGGCAAGTCTTTGCGTACATCGCTCCATTTTTTATTGGGGTTAGCAACCAACTCACCAACAACAGCTGTTGGAATCTCTTTGGCCAAAGCTAAAAACAAGTCTTTGCGGGTTAATGCAAATTTATGCGACTTAATGTCATTTGCGACCACTATACCATCGTAGCCAATAAGTACTTCAACAATGTCTTTAACACCATTTTTTTGACACATTTCAAATTCACTTTGTTTAATTCGGCGAGACGCATTGGTGATATCAGCAGTATTAACATCAATGCCTTTGCAAAATAACTTCATTCCCCCACCTGTCCCCGTTGACTCTATCTTTGGAGTTTTGAAATCTGTTGATTTGCCAAATCTTTCGGCAACTACTGTAGCAAATGGATAAACCGTTGAAGATCCGACGATTGAAATATAGTCTCGTCCTTCAGCCATTGATGACAAACTTGTGAGTATAGCAACTACTGTGATTAAGGTTTTAAATTTTTTCATGGTTTTTTCATACCTGTATTTATTAAGAATGCGATCATCTTATAAAGACAGTATGACAACTTTATGACAATTTTAAATTATAGAGAAAGATACTCTAAAACACGTTCCCTTGCCCATTTCACTTTCTATCTCAAGAATTGCATCATGGTTATCACATATTTGTTTAACAATGGCCAACCCCAAACCAGTAGAGGTAGTATTTTTATCTCTTGAATTATCCACACGGTAAAAACGCTCGCTTAAATGAGGCAAATGTTTAACATCAATGCCTTGCCCATTATCACAGACCCATAGATGAGCTTTGTCGTCTTTACTGAACCAGCGAAGTGAGACTTTTGTATCTCTCTTTGTATGAATGACCGCATTGTTTAAAAGGTTCAAACAAATACTAATGACCTCATTCTCGTCACCATTAATTTTCAAAGAAGAGTCAATATTGGCTTCAAAGTGATGTGTTTTTGCAATAGAGGAGTGCCTAACATCGTTAAACAGTCGATTCAGTAATGTTGGCATATCAATCACTTCATGGCTATTTTCCATATATTTTTCATGCTCTATGCTGGATAGCTTCAGCATGTCATTGATTATTTTCTCCATCCTTAGTGATTGTTGTTGTGCTTGATTGATGGCAGGTAACCATGATTTTGGAATGTCATTTGCACTGTTCATCATTTCCAAATAACCGGTAATAACTGTTAAAGGCGTTCTTAATTCATGCGATGCATTGTCAACAAAGGCTTTACGAGATTGACGCAAAGCATCTTGTTCACTGATATCCCGTGCCACCAATAAATAACGTTTATTTGATAATTTTACCAATTTAATGATGATCCGTTTGTGCAAATCGTTGGGGTGCTGAATTTTAATTTCTTCTTGTTGTAAGTCATCTCCCAACAACCGAACAAAGTCAGGTTCTCTAATCAGATTATCAATTTTCTTTCCATTGTCTTTTTCTTTAACAATGTTAAGAATGGATTGTGCTGATTGGTTTGCCCATATGATTTCAAAACGTTTATTCAATAAAACAGTTGCATAAGGCATGGCTTGAGCCATTGCATTAAACTGGCTCAATAAATATTGATTTTTCTTTTCTATTTTCTTGTTATTGCGTTTGTTGTGTATAACAAGTGATGCAAACTCTTGCCAAACACCATGATTTAGTGGTGTTTTTTCTATATCTGCACCCTCTTTATACCACTTCAGAAATTGATGAAGCTCAACCCATTTCCACAATATATAAACTAAGGCCCACAACAAGAAGCTCAACAGCCACAGACTGGTTAATAAACCACTGACTAATGCCACAATAAAAATCAATACTGCATACAGCCATTCTTTGTGCCATGGATTATTTTTCATGAACCTATTGTAACGGAGTTTCTAGAAGAGGTGTTTCCAAAGCCTCTAATTTCCCATTAAAATGCCAACTCTAATTGTAATCTAAATATCTTTTCATCGTACTTACTGTCTTCACGTAGAATAGAAAAATCAGTTTGTACTTTTAAATTATGTCCAATTATATATTTTGATAGACCAATCGTATACTGGGTTAAATTATTATTCAGTGTGGCTTTTTCTGGTGAAACAGAGGTGTATCTCCCTGATACTTCCCAATTGTTATTGAATAAATAACCCAATTGGGCATTTACCGCAGAGCCGGTATAAAAGGATTCAACCAAATTTCCATCTGTATTGAATATTGCTGGCGAGCCATTGGCTATTTTTTTGTTGGCATATTCTGCCATAACCGACAATCCATTGTGTTTATACATCATGTCCACAAAAATAGCTTCCAAATCTCTTGTTTCACTTAAGACATTGCCCAATTGTCCTCGAGATTTAATGGCATTGTTGTTGTAGTCATAACTGAAGCCCAATGCCAGTTTTGGCTCAGGCTCTCTTTTCAAATCAGCAGCGAAATAATCTCCTTTTCCTGAAAACTCTCCAAAAGGCAATAATTCAACTCTAGCGGTATAATCATTTCCAAAGTTTTCACCCTTATAAATTCTCCCCTCACCTTTTGATATTGAGAACGCTTCTCTAATCAACCAACCACCCGCATTAAAATGGTGTCTTAATTGTACCCCTTCATCTCTGTCAATGGTGAATTTTGAATTCAGCAAAGAACGATCAACAAACTGAAGTTTTTGCGAAGATATAACCCGCTCTCTATTTCCTGGAAGCTTAGTTTGACCTACCCATAAATCAAAATTTCCTGTGAAATTCCACTTAAGAACAGCATCTAGCATTTGAGAATTAACCAGATCATATTCTATTTTATAGACTAATTTTGGCGTAAAGGCAAATCCATCAAACTTAAATCGTGCGCGTCTAAATCTGTATTTTTTATCGAAAGAGGAACTCTCATTATCAATGAACGTACCGTCAAACCTACTTTGCAATCTTGAACTGAATTTCATGTAAAAAGATGAATCGTTCGATCCAAACTTTATACCTTGTCCAAAAATAGAACTTTTTGTATCTTTTTCCAAATCTTTACTGAATGCAATGTTAATTGAAAATAGGCACAAAATTATAACCATTAAATGGCTTAACCCTTTATTTGATGAGGCTAATAATAAAGCTTTCATATGAATTAATATTTTATACAAATTGCATTCTATTGAGCTTATGTGACAGTTTCATGACATTTTAATGATGGATTGAAATTATTTGCTGTTTCCTCTATTGGATCCTGAAAAATCAGCATTGTAAACCAGGCCGAATTGGGTATACCATTTATTCGATTCATTGAGTTGCTGGTTCAGCATGCCAACTTGAAAACTGATGTCTTTACTTATTTGATATCCTATAGCCCCATAGGTTCTATTTCTATCAAAAATGGTATCTCTTGTATTTAAAAATATTTCATTATACAAGCCCAAGAATACAGCTCCTTTTTGCATCACTGGTTTGTTTATCGGTATAAACAGCATAAGTCGATATCTCAATCTGTCTCTATAATCGCCTTCTATCCAGCGTTGTTCATATCTAAACCTGTGTTCTAATTTTACCCTTCCGACCTTATCATTTTGAATATACTGCTGCCATATTCTGTGTTCTCGCTTTTCAGGATCACTTTGTTCTGAATTAAATTCATAAGAAGGTATATAAGCATACCCTGCTGTAACCATTTTCTTATCAGTAAGATGATAGTTTAAACCCGTTCTGAATAACAATTGCTCTGTATTGTTGGGCACCAAAGTATGATTTCTAAATTGAAATTCAGTGTGTAGGCTCCATTTATCATCTATTTTATTCGTTCCAAAATACATTAACCAATTACCAACATCGTCTTCATTTGCTGATGATAAGCTCGGAAAAACCACCAATGCTGCTAAAAAAATTAGCATGTTTTTAAATCTAGATTTCTTAGTCATTCTTATTCTCCTTGTCTTATTCACTGCCATTGGCCAGTTTTAAATGCTGTATGGGCAGTTTTTGTTTGTTTTCATATAAATTAATTACATCAATTTCTATGTCTCTATAGGTACAACTTTTAACAAAGTTTTCAATAATTTCTAAAACATCAAAGTGCATGAATCTTGTATTGGTGGCATCGATTTCAACATGTGAGTTATTGGGTATTTGCTCCAAAGACTTTAAAATTGTGGCTTTGTTTAAGAAGGTTACATCTTCAGAAAGTAATATCCTTATCAAATCTTTTCCTTCGAGTTCTTCTCTGTGCATGTTGAATGGTATTCTATAATTGTTTCTTAATATGATAAATGTTGCAACAAACATACCCAGAGCTATTCCTGTTAATAAATCTGTCAAGACTATACCCAGTATTGTAATAACAAATGGAATAAACTGCCCCAATCCTTCATTGTATATTCTCTTAAACAATGAAATATTTGCCAATTTATAGCCTACCATCAATAAAATTGCAGCCAATACACCCAATGGAACCATGTTTAAAACCTTCGGTATAGCAATAATACTTATCAGCAATAAAATACCGTGCATTATTGTTGATGCCTTGGTTTTTCCTCCTGACTGTTGGTTTGCGGAGCTCCTTACTATTACTTGAGTTAATGGTAAACCACCTACAAATCCAGCTAGAATATTACCAACTCCCTGGGCTTTTAACTCTCGGTTTGTCGGTGTTATTCTTTTTAACTTGTCCTGTTTATCCGTTGCCTCAACACATAAAAGTGTTTCTAAACTTGCCACAACGGCAATCACCACAGCTGTAACATATACAGCAGGATTGGCTAATGCTGAGAAATTCGGGCTTGCAAAACTACCAATAAATCCACTGATACTATCAGGCACAGGAACATTGACTAAATGTTCAGCACTAATCGTCAAACTTGGGATAGATTCAAATACCTTACTCAGAAGAATACCCACTACAACTGCCACCAAAGGCCCTTGAATTAACTTTGTGAATTTGAATTTTTTTATAAATTTTGTATCCCAAGTAATCAAGATCAACAATGATAACCCTGCGACCATTAACACTCCTGGGCTAATATTTCCAAACATAGAAATTAAACCATCAAATGTTGTATTTCCATCTGCTTGTTGAAAAGCCAGACTTCCTTCTGGCACCCCATCATAACCAAAAGCATGTGGGATTTGTTTTAATATTATAATTACGCCAATGCCTGCTAGCATTCCATGAATAACTGATGAGGGGAAAAAATAGGCAATGATTCCTGCTTTAGCAAAGCCCATGATTATCTGTATTATTCCCGCTAAAATGACAGCCACCAGAAAAATTTCAAATCCACCGAGCTCTGTTATGGCATTGAGAACAATTACAGCTAAACCTGCAGCTGGCCCACTAACACCCAATGAAGAGCCACTTAAAACTCCTACAATAATTCCTCCAATTACACCACTGATCAGACCTGATAAAAGCGGTGCCCCTGAAGCCAATGCTATTCCCAAGCACAAAGGTACTGCAACTAAAAATACAACAATACTCGCTGGAATATCGTCTTTTAAATTCCCAAAAGGGCTAAGCTTACTATTTGATTTCATAATTATTCTGAGTTATTACAATGTTCAATATTATAACACGCTCAAATAATAGTAATACTATCACTTTATGATTTTAGACAAAAAGAAGAATATTCTAGTCTTTAGGCATGATTTAACCAATATAGCTCTTTATCCACCCCAATATTATTGGTCGTATTTACTTTCCTAATATGACATTCAAGTTACATTGATTATAAAATCGCTTATTTCTGATCCTATTTAATTAATTAATTTGTCTTCAAAAGATTTTAATAGATTTCATTTATAGAATGATCCCATTCTGATCACTGAGTTAAATTATGAAATACAAAATCTTAATCTTATTGTTTATACCAACAATTTGCCAAACCCTATACGCCAGTGAAGCATCTGAAGAGATAGCTTTATTGAGGCAGGAAGTTCGACTATTAACTGAAAGGTTAAATAAACTTGAAAACAAATCTGAAGGCTCCACTAATATTCGCACAGATATTACTAAAATTTCTATGAAACAACCTCCTTCAAAGAAAAAATCAATAAACGAAAACTGGTCTGATAGAGTGACTTTCAAAGCTGATTTTCGTGACCGCTATGAATACATAGATCAAAAAGAACGCAGTATTAGACAACGAAACCGTGTGAGGCTTCGCGCTCAATTTGATATGAAGGTTAATGATAATTTAAGCTTTACTTTGGGTATGGCAACTGGTGCTGATGATCCCGTTTCTACGAACCAATCTTTAGATGATGCATTTTCAACTAAAGATTTACGTCTTAACTTGGCATATTACTCGTGGAGAATGAATGATAAACTAACATTAATTGGTGGTAAAATGAATAATCCATTTTATCGACCAACTAAAAACCCTATATTATGGGATGGTGATTTAAACCCAGAAGGTTTCGCATTTATATTTGACAATGACGTTATTCAAGCCAGTTTAGTTGGCTTTGATGTAGAAGAAAGAAAAGCCGATGATGACACCTTGCTGTTTGGAGGGCAAATGATGCATGCTTTCAAGGTTTCTAATTCTTCTAAAGTATTAGCGGGTATTGGATATTATGATTACCGCAACATAAAAGGCAACGAACCTTTATTCGATGGAAAACCTAAAGGCAATACTCTTGATTCAAATGGCAATTTTGCTACTGACTTCAATACAGCCGAAATATTCCTAGATTATAAGTCAAAATTGGCAGGAAGACCACTTTCTATTTATGCCAACTTTTACCAAAATACTGCCATCAATGATTTAAATACTGCGTACACTGCTGGTTTCATGTATGGGAAAGTTAAAAATTCTGGTTCTTGGAAATTTGGCTTGGCTTACCTTGATGTAGAAGCTGATGCTGTTTTTGGTCTCTTTAATGATTCTGATTTTGCTGGTGGCAATACCGATTCAAAAGGTCTACTCCTAAAAGCAGGTTATGGGTTGCAAAAAAACATGTCTTTGGGTCTTACTTATATTGACTCTGTCATTGGACAAAGCAAATTACTGCAAACAGACTACGATAGGTTACAACTAGACTTTAAGATTAAATTTAAATAAGCTTAACTTTTAGGTTTGAAAAAAAAGGGCTCTTTCGAGCCCTTTTTAAATATAAGTATGGGAAATCCAGATAATCCAGTTTTTTTTATAAACATTATTCAGATTTGAATAAAATTTATAACAAGAGAGAGTTGTAATACCGGATTACACATTCTGAATTCCCCATTTTTAATGGCTCAATTCTTTATATAAAATCTACCAATCCAGTTGAAACATCATACATAGCACCAACTATTTCAATTTCGCCTTTTTCTTCCATTTCTGCCAAAATTTTACTTTCTTGCTTGATTCTAGTTATTGATAGCTCAACATTTAAATGAGCTACTTCTTCGATAACATCGTCATGCATTTCGGATGGTTTTACATTGACCACATCAACTACTGGTTTAATTTTACTTAACAGTGCTGTGATATTACCCAGCTCAACATGATTACAAGCCGCTGTTACAGCACCACACTTTGTATGACCCATAACTACGACTATCTTGGAACCAGCTACTTTACAGGCGTACTCCATAGAACCAAGAATATCTTCATTTATGATATTACCTGCAATTCTTACACTGAATATATCGCCAATTCCCTGATCAAATACCAATTCCGCAGGGGCTCTTGAATCAATACAACTCAATACTACAGCGAAGGGAAACTGCCCTTTACTGGTTTCAAATACTTGATCCTGTAAGTTTCTTTGTGCTTTTAAATTTTGCGCAAATCTTTTGTTACCTTGAACTAAAATATCATGAGCACATTGTGGTGTTAAATTTTCTTGTATTTCTTTGGTCTGTGTTTTCATTTTTTTCTCTATAAAGTTTATAATTTGTTTAAATATATTGTTTACTGATTTTCTCTAATCCATTTCAAACATTCTTTAAAGTCATCAAATATTTGCTCGGTTGGAATTAAATCAGGGATAATATCAATGCGCTCCATCATGTATTTAGGTTGTTCTTCAATATGAACTAGCAACACAGTCTTATTTTGTTTAACCAAATCTATCAGTACGTCTTCAATTGCATATAACCCAGATTGATCCATGTATGACATTTTGTCCAAACGAACAATAATCGTTGAAGCGGAATTCGGAATCTGTTTTGCAAGCTCCTGAAAATCACTGGTTGAGCCAAAAAACAACGGTCCATTAATGTGTTTTATAAACACGCTTTTTTCCAACTCTTCTGGAAAGTCCGCTTCATCCGACCATGATTTTTCTTCACTTAAGTTTTTCACATCAGATTGTGTCGCTGTTAAATCACCAATTTTCTTCATAAAGATTAAAGAAGCAAATACTAAGCCGATACCTACGGCATAAACTAAGTTCCATACAGAAGATAAAACCAATACAACAATCATGATAATCACTTCTGGTTTAGGCATATAAGGAATCGCCTTGAGCCCTTTATAATCCATTACACCAATGCCCACAGTTATCAATAAACCTGCTAAAACAGCTGCAGGTATTTTTGAAGCAATCGGACCAAGAGCAAGCAGTGTGACCATCAACAATAAACCTGCTACCATTCCTGAAATGCGTGTCTTACCACCAGCATTAATGTTTACAACGGTTCTTATTGTTGCTCCAGCACCAGGAAGACCTCCAAATATTGCAGCAATTGAATTACCGATGCCTTGACCCACTAGTTCTTTATTTGGTTTGTGCTTGGTTTTAGTCATATTATCAGCTACTACAGATGTCAGTAATGAGTCAATTGCCCCCAACAAAGCTAATGTTAATGCGGTAAAAATATAGGGGGAGATAGTTGTCAAACTAAATTCACTGAATATATCAAGATGTGGCACTGGCAATCCACTGGGGATTTCCTCAATCGGCCTATAATTCAATCCAAATGCAATTGCGCCACCTGAAACAACCAAAAGGGCCACGAGTTCGCCTGGGATTTTGGTGGGCAACCTTTTAAATCCAAATACAATAAATATGGTAATCAATGCCAAAGATAGTTCTATCCAGTTTATAGAGCTCAATGCTCTAGACATCACCTTTAATGAACCAATAACACCTGATGACGCTGTGTTTGCAAGTGACTGAGATTCCTGAAGTATTTGTTCTGACGTGATGCTCGCTGCTCTTTTAATGGTTTCTTGGAAATTTTCCAAAACCATTATTCCTTCGCCAGCTTCATCCTGAAGAATGCCATCTAACAACGACTCTTCTGCAAACGGCTTAAATTGTTCCACAAATGCCGCATCTTCTTTTGGATAATATCCAACCGCAGGTAGAATTTGTGTAACAAGTATTATCACGCCAATTGCGGTCATAAAACCTGATACAACAGGATATGGAATATACTTTATGTACTTACCCAATCCTAAGAACCCCAATCCTATTTGCATTAATCCTGCCAATAAAAACACCATCAGTATCACTGGTAAGGCTTTACTAACATCACCATCAAACCCCGCTAGTATTCCTGCAATAACAACCATACTAATAGCTGTCATCGGAGCTGTCGGGCCAGAAATCTGGGTGTTTGTTCCGCCAAATAGTGCTGCGAAAAATCCTACAAAAATAGCCCCATATAATCCTGCACTGGGTCCAAGACCTGAACTCACACCAAAGGCAAGTGCCAAAGGAAGAGCAACAACTCCAGCGGTAACTCCACCGAATAAATCTCCTCTTAAGTGGTTAAAATTAAAATGTTTTTCTTTCATTATTTTCTCTCTATTCATGTGTTTTATTTCAATAAACTAAAAACCAATTCTGTATAAAATTGTGTTATAGAATCTTTGGTTTTAGACAAATCTGTTAATGCAGGCAAATGCTCTGCAAAATACTTTTGTTGATGTGCGCCCTCTATTACGGTGGAAATCAACATGTGTGGGTACTTAAAGTCTGCTTTAATTTCTAGTATCATGTCACTCACTCGTTGAACAACACTTTTGTAGGCTTTAAAACAGCCTTTCTTATTTTCCTCATCTACATTCTTTGTGTAATATGCTTTCAATGATTCTGAAAATATTATCTGACACAAAAGTACTTCATTAACATATGAAATTGAGTTATCTATCAACACAGGTTTGGTCAATATTTCAATTGATCTAATAAGCTTCTCTTGAGAAGAAGAAATATTAGAAGTTGCAAAAACCAATTGGTATTCAGTCCACGCCCAATACCAACTCGTTAGATACAACAATAAAGTGTGTTTGTTATCAAAGTACCTATAAATAGAGCTCTCAGGAGATTTTATTCTCAAACCAAGTTTCTTAAATGTAAATGACTCAAAACCAATTTCATTCATTAACTCAATACTGTTTGTAATAATTTTACGGCCCAATTCTGAAGAGTCAGGATTTTTAGAATACAACTCTGGATTCACCTCTATTTGAATGTTTAAATTTTTCATTCTATACCCTCTCTAATATATTTGCGCTCAATTATAATAGTATTGCTATCGTTATGGCAAGTAATTATATTAATTACATGTTGAAAAACATAACAAACTTATTTGGGTGACATAAACTAAGTTGATTCAAGCCTGGTTACTTGAAGTTTTATCACATAGACCCAAAATGTATATTTACACTTCAATCCAATATTTTCTACGGTGAACCCATGAAACGCATCTTATTAATTTTTTTGCTATTTTCCTTTTCTAGCCATTCTAAAGACATAACACAACAAACTGGTTTAGAAACAAACAAAACCCAATTCTTAAGAATCAAGACCGATGAGAAAAACACTCCCGTTGCTTTACAGTTAGCTAATGCCCGTTATGTACCTATCGATGGTATTCCTAATGGTATGTATGTAGATTTAATTAGTGCAGTACATGTCGCCGATAAATCTTATTATGAAAACTTAAACGAACTATTCAAAACCTATGATGTAGTCTTGTATGAATTAGTTGCACCAGAAGGCACAAGAGTGGGCGATCGTGCTGCCAGTGAAGGCAAAGGAATGTTATCCATGCTACAACAAGGCATGAAAAATGTATTGGGCCTAACTTTTCAATTGGAAGAAGTCGATTATTCACCCAAAAACTTTGTACATGCGGATATCTCACCTGAAGATTTCAAGAATAGCATGGATAAAAATGGAGAATCCTTTCTAGCCATGTTTATGCGCATGTGGTTGGTTGGGTTACAACAACAAGTCACCAATCCTAATTCAGTCAACGATATGGACTTAATCATGGCAATGTTTTCACCGAACAAAGAGCGCGACTTAAAAGTTATCGCTGCTAAACAATTCATGAATATGGATCCATTAATGAACGCCATTGAAGGTGATAAAGGCTCCACTCTGGTGACCACAAGAAACCTAAAAGCATTAAAGGTTTTGCGCCGTGAAATAGAAAAGGGCAACAAAACCTTTGCTATATTCTATGGTGCTGCCCACATGTCTGAAATGGAAGAAGTCTTGATGAAAGAATTCAAACTAAAACCCGCAGGGATCAGCTGGGTCGATGCTTGGGATTTAAAATAGCCTTAATAAATTAAGTATTCAACATCCAGAGCTTTTAGATATTTTGCTTCTGATTGTAAGTCTTCATAAGTCAATGGATGATGTTGCAACCAGTCTTGTTTAAATTTAATGGTGATTTTTTTATCTCTTAGTTCAATCGAATCTAATGCAATTGTTTCATCCTTACGAGGACGATTGAGCAATGTGGCAGCTCGGAAAATCACCAGTATTGGCAACAACTTTTGAAGTTGCTTGTCCGATAGTTTTTGCAGCCATTCTTTTTTAATTTTACGCCGCAACAAAGCCACAATTACTGATAGCTTTAATTGTTCTTGATAGGAAAAACCTGGCATATCGGCGTGGCTAAGGATATACGCCGCATGTTTTTCAAAATGTGAATGAGAGATATTCAAACCCAACTCGTGAAGTTGTGCTGCCCAATTCAACAATTCTAGTTGAGAATCCGACAACTCAAGATTGCTCAATGCAATCAATTGATCAATGGTATTTTTAACCCTAAGACTGTGTGCCACATCCACTTCAAACTGAACAACTAATTTATCAATACTTCGTTGTCGAATATCGTTGTGATGCAAACGGCCACTTAAATCATAAACAATCCCTTCTCGCAGTGCACCAGAACTGCTTTGTATTTTGTTAATGGGCAATGACTCGAATAATGCCTTGATAATAGCCAATCCGCCAATAAACACTGGCAGCCGTCGAGAACTTAATCCTACAATTTCTTGTAACTTGACAATTTCTCCCAGTGCCAAACAACGAGCAATAAGCTTGTCTAAACCTTCTGTCTCGATTCCATAAACAGAATATTGATTTTCCATCAGGACTTTTACCGTAGACCGCATACTGCCCGATGCACCAATCACAATATTCCAACCCAGCTTCTTATACTTTGACACAATGGGCAATAACTGTCGCCTGGCATTTAATACAGCTTTTTTCCAATTGCCTTGAGAAATTTTGCCATTAGAAAAAAACTTCTTGGTGTAAGTCACACAACCCATGTGTAAACTTTCACGCAATAAGGGGTTGAAGTCTTCACCAATGATTAACTCAGTTGAACCTCCACCAATGTCTATCACTAAGCGTTTGCCTTGATTACTAGCCAAAGAATGTGCCACACCCAAATACAAGATTCTGGCTTCTTCACGCCCGGAAATAATATCAATGGGCTTGCCCAATGCAACCGATGCTCGTGCCAAGAACTCGTCAGAATTCTTGGCTTTACGTAAGGTATTAGTACCCACAATACGAAGATGTGATCTTGGAATGTGTGCAATACGTTGTCCAATTTTTTCTAAAGAAGCTATCGCTTCATCCATTTTTATATCTGACAAGCTGCCCTTTTCATCCAAGCCATTGGCCAAACGAACCATGTCTTTGTGTCGATCTATCACATGCATCTGGTTATTGGCAAATTCTGCCACAATCATGTGAAAAGAATTAGATCCCAAATCAACCGCAGAATAGAGTAATTGTTTTTGTTGCATAGCTATTTAAGGTTTTTTATTCCCATATTCCACAAAGTAAAAGAAAATATATCGGCGTATTGGTCGATGGTTTTGGATACAGGTGTCCCTGCTCCATGACCTGCATCGGTTTCTATACGTATCAATAATGGATTTTTGATGCTGCCTTTTGCTTGCAATTCGGCGGCGAATTTGAATGAGTGTGCTGGAACGACTCGATCATCGTGATCGCCTGTAGTCACTAAAGTAGCTGGATAATCCACACCAGAATTGACATTGTGTACAGGTGAATAGCCAAGCAGGTATTCAAACATGTCTTTGTCTTGTTCGCTTGTACCGTAATCATATGCCCAACCTGCGCCCGAGGTGAATGTGTGGTAACGCAACATATCAAGAACACCAACAGCCGGCAATGCCACTTGCATGAGATCAGGGCGTTGAGTCATAACCGCACCTACGAGTAGACCACCGTTTGAACCACCCATAATGCCAAGCTTTTGCTTGGATGTATAATTGTGGTCGATTAAATATTCACCTGCAGCAATAAAATCATCAAACACATTTTGTTTTTTCTTCTTGGTGCCAGCATCGTGCCAATTGGTTCCATATTCGCCACCGCCACGTAAGTTAGCAACCGCATAAATACCGCCCATTTCCATCCATACCGCACGGGTGATGCTAAAACGAGGTTTTAGGCTGATATTAAAACCACCATAACCATATAGAATAGTGGGGTTATTGCCATTTAGTTTTGTGCCTTTTTTATAGGAGATTATCATGGGCACTTTTGTACCGTCTTTTGATGTGTAAAATACTTGTTTTGAAATAAAGGCATCGGTATCAAAATCAATTTTGGGCTTGTTGTAAACTCTTGAGTTACCCGATTGTGCATCATAAGCATAAGTTGTGTCCGGTGTTACGTAGTTTGAGAAGGAATAATACAAAACTTCATCTTCTTTCTTGCCACCAAATCCACTGGCCGTTCCAACACCTGGTAATTTTATTTCGCGAACTAGGTTTCCATCGTAATCGTATTGATTGACTTGGGTGACGGCATCGACCATATAATTGGTGAAAAAATAGCCTGAACCCGCACTGGTAGATAAAACATTTTTTGTTTCAGGAATAAAATCAACCCAATTATTTGAGGTCGGATTTGATGCATCAACAGTAACGATTTTTTTATTGGGTGCATCTAAATCAGTGACCAAATACAGTTTTGAACCCATATTATCAATCACATAAGTATTGGAATCTGTATGTGATAAAACGGTCACTAAAGGACTATTTTTTTTAGTTAAGTCTTTCAGAAACAAACGGTTGCCATTGGTTGAAACCGCTCCTGAAATAAGTAAATAACGGTCATCTTCAGTCACATCACCACCCACATAACGGTGTTTTTGTGTCGGAGTGCCACCAAAAACCACCTTGTCAATTGATTGTTTCGTGCCCAATTGATGGTAATACAATTTGTGCTGGTCAGTTTTGGCCGATAATTCACTGCCTTTGGGTTTGTCATAGCTGGAATAATAAAAACCCTCGTTCTTGTACCATGACAATCCAGAAAACTTAATGTCAACCAACGTATCTTCGATTTGTTTCTTGCTCTGAACATCAACAATTTTCACCTTGCGCCAATCACTGCCTCCCTCACTGATGGTATAAGCAGCAATTGATCCATCTTTTGAAAAACTAACTTGTCCCAATGAAACTGTTCCATCTTCACTGAATGTATTCGGATCTAAAAAGACCTCTTCATTGCCTCCTATATCTTTGCGGTACATGACGTATTGATTTTGCAAACCGTTATTTTTATAAAAGTAAGTGTAATTGCCTTCTTTGAATGGCGCAGTAACTTTTTCATAATTCCAAATATTAGTCAGCCGTTTTTTGATTTGTGCTCTAAATGGAATTTTATTTAAATAGGCATGAGTAACTTTGTTTTCAGCAGCAACCCAGGCAGCTGTGTCATCTGCCATATCATCTTCTAACCAACGGTAAGGATCGGCAACAGCCGTACCGAAATAGTGATCAATCACATCCCCTTTTTTTGTAATTGGATAGCTTGGTTTTTGACTGTTGGTTTGAACTATTTCATGACTGGCTTTTTTATAAGCAGATTCACAACTCACCAGTGCTAATGATATTAACAATATTAGGTAAATTCTTTTCATTTGGTAATCTCGATAGTAATTGCAATAAGATTATACTCAATTATCAATTTATTGTAAGATAGCGCTAACTAAAAATACAGTTATTATCATGGCACAATATATCTATACCATGAATCGTGTGAGTAAAACGGTTCCCCCCAACAAAGAAATTATCAAAGACATCTCAATCAGCTTTTTTCCTGGTGCTAAAATTGGTGTTTTGGGGCTTAATGGCTCTGGTAAATCTACTGTGCTTCGCATCATGGCAGGAATTGATAAGGAATTTAATGGTGAATCTCGTCCACAGCCCGGCATAAAGATTGGCTATTTATCACAAGAGCCTGAGTTAGATGAAGAAAAAACTGTTCGTGAGAATGTAGA
This sequence comes from Gammaproteobacteria bacterium, assembly GCA_024280395.1. Taxonomy (GTDB): domain Bacteria; phylum Pseudomonadota; class Gammaproteobacteria; order Xanthomonadales; family Marinicellaceae; genus NORP309. Next base: position 60,550 of record JAJRQG010000007.1, read on the forward strand.
GTTAGGCATGAGCGAGGTTAAATCTCTGTTGGATGAATTTGATGAAATTTCCATGAAATTTGGCGAAGACATGTCCGATGATGAAATGGAAAAATTATTGGCCAGACAAGCCGAATTACAGGATAGAATTGAAGCTGCCAATGGCTGGGAATTAGATCGTACATTAGAAAAAGCGGCAGATGCATTGCGCCTACCACCTTGGGATGCCAAAGTATCTTTACTTTCTGGTGGTGAAAAACGCCGCGTGGCCTTATGTAAATTGCTGTTGTCAGCACCAGATATGTTGTTACTAGATGAGCCAACCAACCACTTGGATGCAGAAACTGTGGCCTGGTTAGAACGCTTTTTAGCCGATTTCACCGGTACCATTGTGGCTGTTACCCATGATAGATATTTCTTGGACAATGTTGCCGAATGGATTTTGGAATTAGACCGTGGTCATGGCATTCCCTATGAAGGCAATTACAGTTCTTGGCTGGAGCAAAAAGAAAAACGTTTGATTCAAGAAAAACGTGCCGAAGCTTCACACATGAAGGTAATACAAAGCGAATTAGAGTGGGTGCGTTCAAATGCCAAAGGCAAACGCACCAAATCAAAAGCTCGCCTAGCCCGTTTCGAAGAGTTGCAATCCAAAGAATTTCAATCTCGCAATGAAACCAATCAAATCTTCATTCCACAGGGCCCCCGATTGGGTGAAAATGTCATTGAATTTAAGAACGTGTCTAAAGCCTTCGATGACAAATATCTGATTGATGATTTAAGTTTCAAAGTGCCACAAGGCGCAATAGTTGGCATTATTGGTCCCAATGGTGCGGGTAAGTCTACTTTGTTTAATATGATTGATGGCAAAGAACAGCCTGATAGTGGGATTGTAGAAATTGGCGAAACAGTTGAATTGGCCTATGTGAAACAATCGCGTGAAGATTTGAACAATGACAAACAACTGTGGCAAGACATTGGCGATGGTGAAGAGGTCTTGAAAATTGGCAATTACACCATTCCTGCGAGAGCTTGGTTGTCACGCTTTAATTTCAAAGGTGCAGACCAACAAAAGATTGTAAAGAACTTGTCTGGTGGCGAACGTAACCGTTTACAGTTGGCCAAAGTGTTAAAATCTGGCGGCAATGTGTTGTTACTGGATGAGCCTACCAATGATTTAGATGTAGAAACCTTGCGAGCCCTTGAAGAAGCTGTACTTAATTTCTCAGGATCGGTGATGGTTATCTCTCATGATAGATGGTTTTTGGATAGAATTGCCACACATATACTGGCTTTTGAAGATGAATCACATGTGGAATTTTTTGAAGGAAATTACACTGAATATGAACAAGATTACAAACGCCGTTTTGGTGATATTCCACAGCCACATAGAATTAAATACAAAAAACTATCATAAATTACCGCCTTCGCGGAAATGACGGGTGGTTTGCTATAATGACACGGGTAGTTTGAATTACCTTAGTAGCTTAACCAACAAATATGAAAATTTAGAACAGTGCTTGTGAAAATATCTTTGCAAGCCCTGTTTTTTCATCTCCCCAACTTTGGGATTGGACTTACTTGAGGTTCCTTGATGATGAACCACTTCAACATTGGGGTTAAATACAATACCATAACCCATGTCTGCTGTTCTTTTAAACAAATCCAAATCTTCAAAATGCATAGGGAAACTCTCATCAAAACCATTAATTCCATTGAAAACATGTGTTTTAATCATAATTAAAGCACCAGAAATAGCTTCTACTTTTTGGCATCGTTTAGGCATGGGCAAATGAATTAGATTTACGCCCATAAAACATTGACAGTATTTAGCTAGCTTTTCAATCTTAGAAAATGTTTTAATAGCTCTCCACAATGTAGGTAATCTGCGACGGCTGGCGCGCTGTTCTGTTCCATCAGGATTATTGACTCGACAACCTACAATGCCTATGTTTGTAAATTTGTTTAAATCAGAAGTCAATTCAATAATAGTATTTTTCTTTACAATACAATCAGGATTTAGAAAAAGCAAGTTGTCTTGAGTTGCCAGTTTTGCTCCATAGTTACAACTCGAAGCAAAACCATGGTTAATCTTGCGATAGTATTTTTTTAGCCTGTTTGATTCATTAACCAACTCCATGCTACCATCTTTAGAATGGTTATCAACAAGGATAATTTCATTTATTCCTGTGTTAGATAAAACAGCGTCCACAGCTTGCTTCAATAACTGGCCTGTATTGTAATTTACGATGATAACAGAGCAAGCATTCATGGTGATTCCATTACTTATTGGTTTGACAGAATTCCCACAAATCAGGCCATAATTCCATCGCTTGGGCTGTCTCTAATAGCTCTTTCCTTGCTTTATCTACGCAGTCTTGTTTGCTTTCAACTTTTTCCCAGTCTGATAAATTTGGTGGATTATTTTGTAACAACTCTTTGCCATTTGCTTCAATCAATTCTCTAACATCAGCCTGCCAATAGACTGGTGCATCAGGTGATTGTGCCAATTGGTATTGCATGTTTAATACCATGTCAGACCGTATCTGCGACAAATATTCTTTTAAACGGTTATGGATATTTGTATCCACTGAATCTGCTAAGCCCAGTATATAGTTAGCCAGTGTCTTTAGTCTTAATTTCGGGTTCACTGCATCAGTAGATTGAATTAAAGTTAAGGCAAAATCGGCAATAAATTTATTAAAATTTGGAGTGATAGCAATATGATTTTGATTGGAGCGAATACCAGACTTTTCTTTTAAGTGTCCCATCATAAAAGGACAATGAAGCATCACTTGATTGGGATAACAAAATAAGGTAACAGCATTGTAAAAATAATCTTCTTTTTGGCTGTTGGGGCTGGCAAATGGTGTCATTGATGAGTTGTCAATTGCGGAGGGAGCAAAATTACCCAGCGACATAAACCTGTGATTTTTTGTGTAATGCAAAAGATTGGATGCATCAATATTGTCCAAATAGATTTCTCTTGTTTTCCAAAACTCTTCTTTTTGTTTTCCTTCTAGGTAGTATAACCAATAATTGCTGTTAGCTCTTGGACTTCCCCATGTTCCATTTCCAATTGTTTTAATCACCGAATTTGAATTCAATCGTTCTAACTCAACCAAATTCAAAGATTCAATTGAGCCCATTTCATTATCAGTTGTCGACAAATAATTTCCAACGGTTTGCCCACAACTGTTGATCATTGTTTGTAGAACATCTTGATTATGTTCATTTGAAGAATTTCTAATCTCAGTTAAACTTAAAGCAAACCCCACATCCAAATCTGCATAGTCTTTTAATTCAATTATTTTTGATTCGTCGCCAAGAGTCCTCGGCTCCAAAATGGTGTCGTCATCAAAAAACAAGAATTTCTTGCCTGCATTATTTAACAATGCAAAATTCCACAATTTTCCACCATTGTATTGATTATCGTTGGCCGTTAATAACCAGTCAATGATTTTTCCTTTGCCTTTATATTCCTTTTTAAGCATTTTAACAAACTGGTTCTGCCAAGTGCTTCCATAGATGTTAATGTTTAAATCTTTTTTAAATAACTTAGCAATCGATTCTATCTCGTTTTCTATTTTTTCACTATCTGATGAAGTGTATATCTGAACTGCATATTTTCTGCTAAATTTCTTCTGATACTCTATGAGTGACTGTAGCAACCTATTCAGTAACTTTGGATTATCATACGTTCTAATAACTATACCTGCATCAACAATTCCTAATTGAGCAGAGCCAATAGACAATTTTTCTTTCCAATCCTTTTCTTTAACTAGCAATTTGTTTTTAATTAAATAATCAACCACTTGTTGAATAGCTTGGGTTTGGTTGGATAATTCTGGTATTGCTTGGCTTATGGCCAATATGTGTTGATCTAGTGGTTTAAATTGTTGGCAAATACTCAAAGCATGCAAAACCTGTTGTGTCATCACATGATTGGTTCCGGTGTCCTTATCCATAAACACCAACTCTTCATACGACAATGGCAAAGCAATGCCTGCAACTGATGCATACATAGTGTCGTTTTTTTCAATGCCTCTGGCTAAAGTTTGCTCGCCAAAATTGAATTCGAAATCCATTAATTATCTCTTTGCTAAAAATTGGATAATTTTACCTAAAATGGGCATAGATAGCCATTTTTCATGTTGTTTAACCAGGTCGTTGTGCTTATTTGCCAAATAAATATAGTCTTTTATAGTTTTGTTGTAATGCTCATAAACCGATTGTTGTTGATCTGCAAATAAATGTAAATCGGGTAAATCAAGTTTATCGCTATTCGAAGCTACCACTAAGTAATACATGGGCGTTAAAAAACCACCATTGGTTTCTAAAGTCTTATCTTTTAAAATATCAGTTGAAAAACTGTACTCTGTAGAGCCCATTTTTTCTAAAACAGAATTAAAAGTCATGGCTTGGGCAAACCAAACTTGTTGTTGCCAATGTTCATCCAATAAACTTTTAAACTCCTGCTTGTACAATTCTTTAACATGGTATTCATTTTTAAACCCCGTCGCATCAGAATAGTGTTTCTTATCAGGTGTAGAAATGATTAATACACCATCCTTCCGTAGTACTCGTTTGAATTCTGCCAACATTTCTTGTTGTTGTTCAAGGTGTTCTAAAGTTTCAAAAGAAATCACCATATCAAAACAGCTATCATCGAAAGGTAGCTGTGAACACGAACCTTCTATGAACGTTAAATTATTTTTTTTGTATTTGTTTTTAGCATGCTCTATAGATTTTTCATCAATATCCAACCCTATTACTTCCACCGCATTCTCAGAAAGAAGATGACTGCCATATCCTTCACCACAAGCTGCATCTAACACTTTTTTGTCTTTAACTAAATTTTTAGCAAATGCATATCTGTGATAATGTTCATACCATATTTCTCTTACACATTCTGGGGTAAATCGCTCTCCAGTAAACTCTAATTGCTTGCCATCACTCACACAATTATTCCTTCTTTATTCAATAGCAAAATTATCTGGCTTCTTAAGTCTGACAATGGATCTTGGTCAATATATTTTTGTATCATTATTAAATAATCTGGGTGTTTAGCAAGCAATCTTTGCATGGTTTCTTCACTCGGCTTAATATCCATATCAGCAAATGATTGATTACCCACATGTGCAACATAGGCATTATCACACAATATATTTTTTAAACCCGCTTGCTCTACTCGTAACGAATAATCATTTTCTTCACCATAGCCATGACCAAAATGCTGCTCATCAAAAAATCCAACCAACTGTTTTGCTTTTTGACTGACCAACATGCAAAAACCAACGGCTGTTGGTAATATAGGATACTTAGATTGATGTTTTTTATAGAGTACTTTAGCCATTTCATCAATACTTGTAGGCAATGGATGGTTCATTAAAAATTTTGGAAATGAGCAAATTTCCGCATTGTTTGACCACGGTGTTGCCGTTCCCAATGTTGGGTTTAATTTTAATGCTTGCTTAAATGCATCAATCCAATATTTTGTCACTATGGTATCTGAATTCAACAATATCGTGTGATTGTCACTGTATTTTAGTCCTTTATTTGCTGTTTTGACAAATCCTAAATTTTTGTTTTGATGAATAATTTTCCACCCATTTTCTTTACCAATTTCATTGATTAATTGTTCAATTCTTTCATCTGTAGATGCATCGTTGATCAAAACTATTTGATTAATGTTCGACTGGTACCTTTCTAAACTGGATAAACATTTCTGTAAAACTTCAAAGGCATTGTATATGGGAACCACTACATCTATTTGCATTTCATTTAGCTCCATTCTGAGTCCAATTCAACGACACCCATATCTGTAGTCTGAGAATGTACTCTTAGTGGTTTTTCCACTTCGTCAATTAACCTCAAACACTCTGGATCCATAGCATGGGCTTTAATTGTATAATCTGCTGGTAATAACTTTAGATTCTTATACTTAACTGTAAATTCATAGAAGTGTTTTTTAATCTTTTTTGGCTTGGCATTCTGTGTTTCTGAAATTGTTCCATATACAGGGATGTCTTTTCTTGTGATTCCCAATGCTAAACCTGGAGCTCTATCATCTGGAGAATATACTTTGATTCTAACTATTAGATCTTCATGAGTATCTATTAGAGCTGTTTCATCAAAATTACTGTTTAACACTTTAAGTTCATCTACATGATAATTAGTAATATCCTTATCACCTCTTACAACTCTATCGTCTGTCTTTTTTTCATAAAAACTTTGATATTCTTGAGAAACCGTAAATGAATCACCTTGCTTCTTTATTTGTCCATTTTCTAACCAAATAGCATGTTTACATAATTTTTGTACATGGTAGATACTATGTGATACCAATAATAAAGTACCACCGTTTTTTAAATAGTCATCTATCCAAGCTATACATTTGCGTTGAAACTGTGTATCCCCAACAGCTAAGACCTCATCAGTAATCAGTATGTCTGGGTTTGTTACTGTTATTACAGAAAATCCAAGCCTAACAACCATTCCAGAAGAATAATTTTTTACCGGCTGATCTATATATACGCCTATGTCAGCAAATTCAATCATTGCCTCCAAACTATTCTCAATTTCTGAAGGGCTTAAGCCTGCTAATGCCGCAGACATCTTAATGTTGTCTCTGCCTGTATATTCGGGATGAAATCCACTTCCTAGTTCTAACAGTGCACCAATTTTTCCATTGACATTCAATTCTCCATATGTCGGCATTATAACTCCACTAATAATCTTTAGTAATGTACTTTTGCCCGCGCCATTTTTACCTATTATTGCAAGTGATTCACCTTTCTTGATTTCTAAATCTGTATCTTTTAATACAACAGAGCCTTTTACAATTTCTTTATTAATCAATAAATTTACCAAAGTTTTAAATCTATTTCTAGCAGTAGTTAAATTTGGATAAATTTTCGTAATATTTTTTGCTTGAATTAACACGTATTCACTAAAGTTATGATTAATGGACTAGTATATGTATTTTTAAAAATTATTATATTGGTGTATACAAAATAAACATAGATATTATAAAATTAATAGTTAAAATAGGGAACATTTAGTTACTTTCTGAATCTAACCACCTTTATTACTTAAAATATTATTATGAGCACTAAACCTAAATCATTTTCATTACTAATTATAGTTGTTATAGCTATTGTCCTTTTCATTACTGCGATTATTATGAAACAAATAAGTCCAGATAATTCTGAAGTTGTCACTGATTCTAAGGATGTTTTAACTAAACAAATTGTTAAAACCCATCCTTCAACCAAAGAAATTGCTACACCTGTAGCTTCTATTATTGATGAAATTGTTGCAAATGAACCTGAACAGATACCATCTCCAGGCACTAACGCTAAAATGGCTCCTTCCGAACAGGTTAAGAAGGACAATAGAGCTAAGTTAGAAAAGAAACTAAATATGCATTTAATGCTTAAAACACCTGAAAAGATTATAGCTGTTATTGAAGCCTTAAAAAAGCAAGGAAGAGATGATGAGGCGAATGAATATATTGAGTATTTACTGAAAAAATTCCCAGATTACGATTTTCAATAAAATTTTATTACTTAAATACCTCAAAATTGGGGGATAACTTATCAAATATTTTGATTGATAAATATAAAAATATTAATATACATATAGACAGTATTCCCATATTTACCCAGGGCAATGGGTCGTTTGTAATTAAAGCTTTATGAATAAATGTTATTGGAGTGTACAGTGGATTATATTTTATAATGTTTCTGTACGACTCTGGTAAATATGTTTCTGAATATATAATAGGTGTTAAAAAGAACCAGAGCGTTATCATCGTAGTCATGAACTGATGAATATCACGAATAAATATCTGCAAAGACGATAATAGCAAACCAATAGCAATTGCAAATACATACATTTGAAAAACAGGTATAACAACTAAGAAAATTCTTATGTGATTAAAGGTGTCTGCAAATAACACAAGCCCCAATAAAACTATAATATAACCTATTATACTCAACATGAAGTTTGCAGATATTGATGCGATTACGGGAATTTTAAAATCTATCTTTACTTTTCCTATTAAGCCATCTTTCTCAGAAACCACCATGATTGATCTTATGATAGATTCAGAAAATGCCATCCAAGGCCAAAATCCGATAGCTAGATACACTATAAAACCAATGTCTTGAGCTTCTGGTATCTTTGCACCAAATATCTTATCAAACACAACCCAATATATAGCTAAGGTTATTATTGGTTGTATAAACACCCAGGCAACCCCTGTTAGGTTTCCTAAATATTTTTCCTTAATTTCTCTTACAAAAAAATACCTAAACAATGCCATTAACTCTATCAGTTTATATATCTAGTCTTCAAGTCAACAAGAGCCTGTTTATTTATTTCTACAGGACTTTGCGTTAATCTTAATAATAACTCTCTAAAATCACGTTCGGCTTTATCTTTCACCAACACCTTTATCAAATCATCTTTAACATCATTAAATGGTACGTAATATTGCTTTGTTATTTCATCAATAACTACCACTATAAAACGATTCTTTGCATCAAGAGGCTGTTGTATCGTTCCTGTTTTTTTAGGAGTAAATACATAGTCTGAGAAATCTTTAAACTCAACATTGTATTTAAATTTTTCTAACCCCATTGTTACAGTTATTTCTGGTTCATTATTATGGTTTTCTTTGAATTTTTCAATATTATTATTTGCTTCTAATTCTTTAATTAACTTATATGTCCTCTTTTGAATCTCATCTTTATTTTCGATATTATACAAAATTGAAAAATATGATATATCTCTTGATTCTTCTCTGAAATAACTGTCCTTATTCACAAAGTATTGTTCTTCAGCAAGTACCATCAACTCTTTTGCTTTTACGGATTCCCTAACATATCTAAGCATGTATTTATAAGACTCTTCTAGTATCAGAAAATTCTTGAATAGCAAATAGTTCTTGTCCATTAAAATATTAGATGCCTTTTCGGGTTGATCATATTCATATATAATTCTTTCAGTAACAGATTTATCTATAGCTTTTCGATCAATGATATCCTCATCGTTGCCATAGTTAACAATGTGTTTCATATTTAATAAGTTATACACTGTTTTATCTATTCTTTGTACCGAGAAAAAAAAGTTTGATCGATCTTTACTTGGTATCTTTTGCGCATAGCCGTCGACGTCATCAAAAGTTACTGATATCTCACCTTGTGAAACAATCGGTTTGTCTTTCGCTAATACTCCGAATGACATTATTAACAATGCGCTAAAAAGCAATACAAAATAGTTCTTCATTAATTGATCCAAAATATCTGTTAATTGTTCTTAACTTGAACAGCTAATATTCCACAGTATGTTGAACTACTACAAGAACTAGTTACATAACCATTTTCTGGTGTAAGAGAATGGACTATATTTAAATAATATAGTGTATTTTTTTCTAATTTGCAATAATTTGAACCAGCTGCAGGATCAGTCGCCCATCTAAAACTACCACTTGTACCTACTTGTCTTAAACACGTTGCTTGATTAATATGTGTTGTAAAATCACCCGGGCACTCACTGATCACTATAGTACCTTGACTCCCAGGACCCTGTGCATTACCAGGTGTTGCCAATTGAAAGGTTCCTTGGTCACTATTTGAATTGGTAATAAATGAGGCTGATAGGTATTCATTTTGGGACAATGATAAATTAATAGAATCGCCAAAATTACCTGGCCAGTCAATTGGATTTTGAATTTGTTGAAAATCTTTATAAGTCCCATCATACACTGTAGGCCCTCCAAAGGTTTGTGAAATAATTGTAAAGTCTTCGGACAATGTTGACAAAGGTGGCTGAGTGACACAATTTGCAGAAGAACTTAAAGTGACAGTCGTGGTTAGCAAACTTGAGCTTCCTATATTATTAGAACATTGAAGCCCATAAGTTGAATTTGCTGTTATGTTAGTTACATCAAAAGTATGTGTACCATCGGTTACATCTCCCCCTGTAATCGTTCCAGACCAGTCACCTGATTTTGTACAGGTAGAAGCACTGCCAGAAAGAGTCCATGAAATTGTTGAAGTTCCACCCGAAAGTACTGAAGTTGGATTTGAAGTTAGACTGGATAATATTGGGGCAATACTGTTAGACGAACATGTTAAATCACCCGTTTGACTAGTTATTGTAATATCCCCAGTTGTTGAATCAATACTTACTGTACTGTTTGTATCCATTTGAATACTGTTTCCATCTAAGATTAAATTTTGTGCATTTATCATTAATGGTAATGCCAATAAAACTATAATTAATTTTGTTTTGGTCGTCATGGAGTGATCTCTAGTCGTTTTGTAATTGTCTGCATTATACAATAGTAATTGTTAAAATTTTCTTAAATTGGTTTTTTGTTTTGTTTATAAATGATTATTCCAAAAAAAAAGTGAGCGATAATTCGCTCACTTTTTAACTTACCTATAAAAATATATTTATTCTTATAAAACACTCTTAGAGTATCTATGAGCAAATACACCAGCATAGTTAGCAAGTACACCACCAGCTAGGCTAGCATTAACATATCTTTGTACAGCAAAACCAGTTACTGGTAAACCACCATATGTTCTTGCAGCTACATTATCATTTGTATTTTTAGTTGCTATATCAAACGTAATTGCAACCCAACCTTCTTGGAAACCAGGTGTTAAATGAGTAGTGTTTTTTGAACCCAAAATAGCTGAAGCACCTAAAACATCACCAGATCTGTTGAATTCCAATACGTTAGTTTCCCAACAAAATACTGGAATAGTTGGATCAATTCCTGGTGGAACTGGAGAAGGAACAATGTCACCAAGAGGCGTAGTTGGAGACAACTCTTCGCGGTCATATAAACCAGCTACTGCATACGGCTCACATGCACCAATACTACTTGGGCCAGCAGCCAAACCTACTGTGAATGGCTCAAAAGGAACAGCAACAAAAGGAGAGTTATCAACATCTACATAAGCAAATTTAGTTGGGAATGTTACTACCCACTCTGAATTTGCACCAATAGAGTCATCTAAGATATACTCACCATAGATGTTATTGTGCATATATAAAGCACTAACTGCTTGAATGTTTGCAGTATTCCATTGATCAGTCACAACAACACCATTATTAAAGATGTTACTTGTGTCATCATTACCAGAACCAACATTTGGTAATAAGCTACCTGGATCAGAATGCTGTAATGAAGTTGAGTATGCTTGAATTGCATCAGCGTTATAAGTCATATCAACACCACCAGCTACATCAATCAAAGATGCTGAACCAAAAAGTCCACCACTTCCATCAGGAGCAACCATGTTAACAGTTGAATCAACAATCCACTGACCAACTACTGGAGACCAGTTACCATTGATTGTGGCACAACTAGAAGGAGCACCGCCACCAACGTGAGTTGCAGCAATTGCATCAGCGCCAATTACAGTACCCATTTCGATCATTTCGAAGTGACCTTCAGTACAACGCTCTAAACTAGAACCGATACCGTCATCAAATGCGCCAGTATATGCAAATGGCAAGAACTCTTGACCACTGATTGCTGGAACAGTACAAGAAGTATCATTAGTTATGATTTTAGCGTTTCCACCAGCATCAGTTTCTAATAAAGCTGCAGTCCATACATCGTATGGAGACATGTACAAGTTAAAATCTAAACACTCACGGCTATTTTTGCCTTCAAGAAAACGAACTTTAACTGCTTTAACTAAATCAGTAGTGTTCACTACAGAAATCAAAGTGTTAAGACCGTTGTTTACAGTGTAATATGGATAGACAAGTACTTGGCCTACACCATCAGAATTTAAGTTAACTGCGTTTGATACGCTAGCAATACCGGCTACGCCAGTAATACCTGCTAGTATCGCAGTTGTTAAGTTATTTCTTTTCATTTTTAAAAACTCCTAATATATTAGTTATAAATACAGGGCTAAAGAATGCTCCAATCTACATAATTGGTGCATTTTCTTATAGCTCAGTTCGAATGTTACGATATTTTCAACGGAACCACAAGAAAATATCACGAATTCCCTATTTTTTTCTTAACTGGAATATGATACCAAATGTTGTCCTTCATAATCCAGTTTTCAGAAACGCTTGATTCTACTTTCATTTTGCGACTTACCGCGCCTCTAAATTTATATTCATATTCTACCAGAACAGTAACGCTACACAAATCAGTTTGGCTACATTGTTTTGATTTTAATTTCACATTCAACCAGTTTGCTTTACTTCCTCCCATTCTTTGTTCGTACGCAAGCTCACTTTCATTTGTTTTCCAGCCAGGGCTTAAAAATTGATATGCGCTCTTAAAGTCCTTGTTTATTTTATAGTTCCAATAATCTATTGCACGGTTATCTAACTTGCTTTTTTCTGAATCTTTACATGCCGTTATCAAAAATATTGTTAACAAAACCATGCTGATTAATTTAAGTTTATTCATTTATTTGTTTCTCTTTGTTTTTTCGGTTGTTCTTTTCTTTATAAAAATCTGTGTAGAATTCTTTGTATTCTTGTAATTTGGTTTTTTTCAAAGGTTTTAGGCCTTTGAATTGGCTGGCATATTCTTTGGTTAATTGTCTTGCTTGTTCTGGATTTTCTATTACTGTTGGGGTAATCAATATAATCAACTCTGTCCTACTAACCGAATTACTTTTTTGTCCAAAGGCATTTCCTATGATAGGGATTTTGCTCAAAAGGGGCACACCTGAGCGATCCTTTGTTCTGTTTTCGCTGATTAACCCCCCCATAACTACTGTTTGACCACTTTGAATGGCTATTTCTGTTTGTAGGCTTCTGTTAGAAATTGACCGATTTTGTGAAATAGGGTCAACTTCTTTTGATGGCACACTGACTTCTTGTGTTAATTCCAAATATACCAGTCCACCTGGGTTGATGCGAGGTGTTACATCTAATGTAATACCTGTCTGTCTAAACTGTACACTGCTTCTTTGTAAACCAGTATTGAGGTTCGTGCCTCCACCTCCTGCAAAACCTCCATTAAAACTATTGCTTACTACAGGTATTTCATCTCCAACATTGATGTTGGCTGACTTGTTGTTCAAAACCAAAATTGATGGAGTAGACAATACTGTGACATTGCCACTTGAATTTAATGCCTCTAGCTTTGCACTGACACTGTTGCCCGTAAATAAATAACTTAACGTTCCTCCCACTGGATCCGCTCCCAATACTGCCGACGCGGTATTGGTCAAGCCCCCAATTCCTCTTAGATAACCAGAACCACTTGATGAGCCTGAAATTGGACCAACGACATCATCGCCCAAGCCTGCAGCACCTTCAAAACCCCATTGAATTCCAAATTTGTTGTTTTCAGACAATGATACTTCAATTATTTTTACCTCTATAAGCACCTGAAGCGGCTCTTTATCAAGCCTTGTAACTGCTGACATTATTGAATCGTATTCTTGTGCATTGGCACTAATTAATATTTGATTGTTTTCCTCAATGGCGGTAAAACTCACTCCATCTCTGTTGCCAGAAGATGATTTTTTTGTTTTTGAAATGTTCTTCGACTTACCCCCTGTTGAGCCTATTTCTTTTCCTTTCAATCCTGGTGCAACCTTACCTGCACTGCTCTTTTTGGAACTAGAACCTCCGCTGCCTCCAAATACATCATTTAAATATCCAGCTAAATCATCTGCTTTGATGTTTTTCACATCATACACATAGAGATTACTCGATGCTTCTGAGTCTGCTCTATCTAAACGCATAATCCATTCTTTGGCTTTGTGTAAATATTTTTCCTGTGGTGTAATCACCATTATGGCATTGAGTCTTTCTATTGGCATGAATCTGAACATTCCTGCTAGTGGATTGTCGGCTCCTTCGCCAAATATAGCTTCTAGCTCTCCAACAATGGTATCTGCCTCAACCCTGTTCAACGTGAAAATCCCTGTTGACATGCCTTCTAACCAATCGACATCAAATATGTTTATGGTGTCCAAGTACATGTTTAACTCTCTTTTTGTTCCCGAAAGAAACAGTAAATTTCTAGCATTATCGGCTTTGACTATGGCGCCTTCTTTGGCATAAGGTATTAATACTTTTTCCATTTCTGCTGGCGCAATATATTTCAGTGGCACAACCATGACAGTGTAACCATTGCGTTGTTTCATTTGTCCATAGCTTGGAATTAGATTGCCTTTAATTGCTTCGGCACGTGGCATAACATGGTATCTGTCTTCAATATATACCAATGCGGCATTATTCCAACTTAGCAACATTTCTAAAATGGGCAATATTTGATCTTTATTTATTGGTTTCACTGTTGCAAATGTAACTTGCCCAGAAACACCTGGTGCAATGACGTAGTTTTCAGCTAAAAGCTCGCCTAAAATCAGCCTTACAACCGCTGTTAAGTCAGTGCCTTCAAAGTCAAGTGACGTTTCCCCTTTGGCACTCAACGCGGCAGGTCGTTTACTGGCTGCTTCTTTGTCAATAAAATTTCCCGTCCCAGGGTAAAATTCGTACTGTTCTTTTTTCTTTGTTTTTTCTGGTGACTTATCGCCGCTAAATACAGCCCCTGAATATTTGCTATTCTCTACACCCTGAAGATAGTCATACCCATTCGTCTCATTGGATAAATCCAATGGACTTGACGCACATGACATCAGTCCAATGGTTATTAGTATTATGATTAGTGGTTTAATCACCAGGTGTCTCCTTATTATTATAGGTTTCATACATTTCATAGTTATTATTTCTTCTTGGCGGCATCTGCTCGCATTTGCGCCCTTCTTTCAGCAATTTTTTTACGAATATCATCAGCGTTCTTTTTCTTATTTTCTTTGTTGCTTTTCACATCAACAATTTCATTTTTGTTTGAAGTTTTGTTTTTGCTTTTTTTACTGGCTGCACCTGCTTTTAAACCGCCACTGAAAACTTCTAATTCTAACTCTTCTGTTTTATTGTCGTCAGAAATGAACACCACTTTGCGGCTTTGGATAGAGTCAATCGTCCAACCGCCTTGCTCTCCCTCCAATGGCATTCCCACCTTGTAGGTTGCTCTCTCGTTGGTATCTGTGTCCAATATCATCGCATAGCTTTGTTTTGGAGTAATGACCACACCCGTTAATTGTGCTTTTAACTCCGATACTTCTAGGTTATCTTCGCCTGGCCCGCCTTCGACTACTTCTTCCAATGCTATAAAAGGCACTCTTGTGGTACTGAACATAGGCCTAGCATAAATAGATTCCATCAATGCTTTATTTTCTTCATTTGAGTTTACTTCTGCTGCCTTGTTTACTTTTGGCATTGCGGGCAATCCTAAGATATTGTCTTGGCTCAATTCAATAGAGTCTATACCTTGTCCCCATCCAAACATTTGCACACTGCTTAATAACAGAAAAAACACCAATGCGCCGATAAGCAACTGACCCATGAAATTATTGTTCATCATGGTCGTCTGCCCCTTGTATCTTTTTTCTCTTTAGAACGAACAGGCTTGTTCATGTAGGCATACAAATCAAACCTAACTTCTAACATCGGCTTAATAGGAGCCACATTTTTACGTGAGCGCCTGATTGCTCTTTGTTCTAACTGTAAATTATCGATAAAAAGATGAGGCACATGTTTTTCAACATCGGCTAAAACGCCGATCATTTTATCAAATTGACATCGCATTCTGACTTTTAAAATGATTTTTTCAAACTGATCAGGTTCTTTGTCTTTGCTGGGCGTGTGATTGATTGTTTGGCAGGCAGAAGCCACATCGGTATTTTGAGAGACTATTGCTTTGAGAATCCGGGTTAATTCTGCTTTGCCCAAGTTGTCAGTATCTGACACCAAAAAATTGGTGTTGTCGCCGACAGTTTCTTTAACAATATTGATGCGTTTTTGTAACTCTGGAATCATCGCTTCTGATTCTGAATATTCCACTCTATTTTGTTGCAGCTCTTCTAGCTCTTCATTCATTATTGCATGCTCAGACACAAATCCTTGAAAGGCGATAAAATAAACCATCACCAACACAAAGATTAAGATCAATAAAGCATACCACTTATCCATCTCAGGATTTTTGCCTTTCAATAGACTAGGACTGATCGCCATCTTCGCCCTCCTCTTGTGGTTCTTTAAATGCAGCCTTAATGGTGAATTTTTCTTTTTTGGTTCTTGGGTCTGAAGTGACACTTCCAATTTGTGGCTCGTACCATTGATTAGACTGATTCAACTTTGGAATCAAACTGTTGGCATTGTCTGACTGGCCTGTTATTTCCAAATTTTCTTGACTTACTTTTAGTCTCGTCACATAAGTACTATCGGGCAAAATTGAGGTTACCTCTGAAAGCACTTCCACCAAAGCTGGGTGACTGGCTTTTTTGTTTTGTAAAAATTTACTTGAAATAATAACCGCTTTAAGTTCTTTTTTTAGTAACTTAGATTGTCTTGCTTTTTTCTGTAATTGCGAATTAATTTCTGTCAATTTGCCTATCTTATTTTGCTTATTGACGATTGATGTATGCATGACAAAATAAACCAAGCCAATTAATAGCAACAACAACCCCAAATTGAGTTTAATATTAAAGAAATTAACCGCTTTACGCTTTTCAATAGGCAATAAATTTACACCTAAATCGCTGGGTTGTACGCCTAGGGTTGCCATGTTTACATCAATGGCATCCAATGAAATGGATTTTTCATCAAATAGATTTACAAGGCTTGAAATTATTTCTTTTGGCATGACAGCCAAATCCATCAATATTTTGTCTTCGGTACTATTTTCCTTGTTAATAATGTAGCTCAATTGCACTTGTTCTGCGTTAAATGGTACATATTTGTCTAACTCAAAGCCTATTACTTCATCTAAATTATCTTTGGCAGCTCCAGGAAGTGCAATTTTTTTAACCAACGCCTTATCTTTGCTTATTAAATATTTGATTTCTACTTTTTGGCCATCGGCTTGATTAACTACGTGCTGTACTTGATGCCACCATTCTTCTTGCTTGCCATCTTCATCAGATGCACCGGTATACAATTGAAAGTCACCTCCTTGTTCACACCAAACTCGCATTTCCTTATTGTCTTGAATAAGGTGAATTTTCACAGGTTCAGGAAACCATTTTGCTTGGTATTTTTCAGGCACAAATAATTTAAGCTGTGTTGTCCACCAGCTTACAAATTGGCCTATCGAGGAATCCCCGTACCAATTGCTTAAATCATTTTGTAATGTTTCAATTGTGTTCATATTTATTTTATAAATGCTCGTTGTCTCGCCACCTAACAATTCTAAAAGGCCGGCCATTTACCGTTCCACCTAATTTAATCGTGGCATCTATTTCTGCCCAATGACCATTGCTCAAAGTGGCTTTCGCTTTAATGCTAAAAGAGGTTCCGCCGCCACGTGCTGCTCCAGTTTGCCCGTTTGACAAAATAGGCAAATCTCCACCTATGCCCTCGACCAATTCTCGGTCTTCTATAAATTGCAAGGCATCTTCTTTCCCTACACCTTCTAAGGCCATCAACGCCTGTTCTGGAGCATAAGCAACATTGATATTTCGTGCACCGGAATAAACGGTTACTGCTGATTCCAATTTTCGATACATTTCATAATCTATGCCCATCACTTGTTGTAGCTCTGGAACCGTGTCAAACAAAGCATCTTTTGCACCATAAGCATAGCCTTCTGCATCATAGTCATCGTCTTCGGCCCCATTAAATCCTTTAATATTATCGGCATCACGCCAGTCAATCACTCTTTCTGTCAACATTAAGGCGTCATCATCACTCATGCCTAATGAGGCAAATAAGCCAACCAAAAGTTCATCACTGGCCAAATTTATATCAATCTTTCCTGTTTCATCTGTAATGGCAATCTCAATTTCTGCTTCTGCAAACTCCATTTGATACTTTCTTCCATCAGCTACCCAACGGGTTTCCAAGTCAGGGTTACGAAGCTCATAAACCGCCCTGTGAAGCCCTGCTTCTGCCAAGTATCTTGCCTTAGTTGTTTCAAACACCATCTTTGCTTGTGTGCCTTCTGTTCTGGCCGACAAAGCAAAACTGGATGCAATGACAGTTAACAATACCGTAACCCACAAGACCAAAATCAACGCGATTCCTGACTGCTTACCAGACAATTGTTTTACTGGTTTAGAAATCATCGAATGTCACCTTTCTCAACATTGTCTCTACCACCACTTCTTCCCAATAATAAATTTTGACTTACCCGCCTACTAACTGCAGTAGCATCAAGCATCAATGCCACTTGCATATTCGGCCACTGCATCAATGCATTGTCACCCATGTCGACTTCTAATCTAACCATTAGAGGCGTAGTTTCCGGCTCTTCCCAGGAGTTTTCCCAATCACCAAGTTCGCCTTCTTCATCCAGTTTTACAAAACTAAATTCGGCACCCCTTATATTTTCTAATAACACCACAGGCTCCTGATCTGAATCCTCAAAAGAATCTTCTTCTAACGAATCACTTAATAGCCAGTGTGAAAATTGCAGAATTTTACCACCTTTTGCATTAACAATCTCAATTAATTGCACATGCGGACCGCCATTGCCTAAATATCCAGGCATTGGAGACACGTACATGATGTGGCTATCATCCCCCTCAAAGATAACAAATTCACCATCGTCCTCTTTAAAAGCCATGGGCAATATACGAGAAACCTGTCGCCGAATCAATTCAGAAACCACCCGAATTTCATTGCTGGCATTAATTCTTTTCAGACCTTTTTCAGCAATTTTACGGCTGGTTTGTATACCTCCGTATATCATCACCATGATCAATGACAACATGGTCATGACCACTATTATTTCTAACAGCGTAAACCCACCTTGCTTGTTTTTTAATTTATTTTTCACTACCTACCACGGGTGTTATCTGGAACAATTGCCCTTAATGTATGAAATTCATGGTTGTATTGTTTGTTTCCAACCTCACTGGAAACAATCAATGTAACTTCCATTAATTCTATGCTACTAAACTCTTGGTTTATTTCTCCTTCATAGGGAGCATCATAGGGCGTTATTTCAAGTGACCAACTGGTGTTATCGTCAAAATCTCCATTGCTACTTCCTTCTTCTAATACTTCAAATAAACCTAGCTCGTCCATCTTGCTTTGTGCCAACATGGCAATTTTGGTGTTTTGTGATGCTTTGACCGTATTTTTAGCAGAGCCTGCAATGATTTCCATAATGATTGCAAAGGTCATTGCCAACAAAGTGAATGCCACCAGTATTTCTAACAAGGTAAAACCACTTTGATGGCGCCCAAACCTCATGAACTTGTACCTTCAATCATGGCTATTTCACCTGTTAACCAATTGACATTGATTTTCCAAATCTTCTCTCCTTGAACCAATTTCACCCAACCACCTGTAGAGCTTCCATCGGAGAAAAATCGAATTGAGCCAGATGATTCATCTGGAATTTCTGATTCAGCCGTATAAACAAACATTTCTATTTCATCGGGGATTTCTACAGTTTTTTTTCTGGGCGCTTTGTAGGTTTTGTTTTCAACATTAAAGGTGATGGTTTTTTGTTCGTGCTTTACTACAGCCTGACCACGCGTATAACGAATGGCCGAAACCAAATCTTTGCTGACCGCTCGCAATTTTGCCTTTTTTAAACTTTTCATCATACCTGAGGAAAAAAAACCTGCTATCACGGCTATCATTACCATCACCACAATGAGCTCTAGTAAAGTAAATCCTGCTTGTGATTTTTTCCTCAGCATGTAAATTTATTAAATTATAAGTCCCAACTATTGATGTCTTTGTTAAACTTTGTTCCACCAGGAGAACGATCCTTGCCATTAGATACGATGCTGAATTCTTCATCATGTTGGCCTGGGCTTGAGTATTGAAACGCTTCTTTCCATGGGTCTTTTAGCTCTTTCTCTTTTACATAAGGGCCCATCCAATTCGAATCGCCGTTGTCATTGACCAAAGCATCTAGACTTCTTGGATAATAGCCAGTATCTAAATTAAATTCTTCTATCTTAAGCTTAAGTTTACCAATCATTATTTCAGCGGTTTTCATATCTCCTTTAGATTTGCTGTTACCTACACTGTTTGCCACCAAGCCAATCAATGTTGCCATCATCACCATTACTACTAAAATTTCTAACAAACTAAAACCGGTTTGGTTTTTCCCAATACTTTGCTTTCTTTTACTGTTTCTCATATTTCACCTCTATACGACTAAATCATTCATGTTCAACATTGCCATCATTATGGCAAAGATTATAAAAAATATTAATGCTGCCAATACCAATACAAAAGCTGGTACCATTAGCGAAATCATGCGATCAATGGCAGTTTTTACCTCAATATCATAAGTATCCGCTGTTTTTAACAACATTTCATTCAAGTTGCCTGTTTCCTCACCAACGCTGATTAATTGTTGTGCCAATCTAGGAAATTCGTTAAATTCTTCCAGCCCTACTGCTAATGGCTCACCATGTTTCACTTTTTCTGATGCTTCAGTAACAATGCTGTGCAATAATTTATTGTTTATGACTCTTTTGGCTATTTTTAAGCCTGTCAACAATGGTACACCACTGTCAATCAGTGTTCCCAATGTTCGGGTAAATCTTGCTACATCAATGCGTGTAACTAGACTTCCCACCAAAGGCAAGGTCAGGACTTTTTTGTCCCATGCCATTCTAAAATCTGTTTCTTTTAGCTTTTGTTTGACCACAAAAATCAAGGCCACTACTGCCAGTATCATTGCCCACCAATAACTTTGCACAAAATCGGCTATTGCCATCACCAACTGAGTGACACCTGGTAGTTCTACACCCGCGTCTTCAAACATGGGTTTAAACGATGGGACCACTTTACCCAACAGTACAAACATGGAAACACCTGCCAATACCAACAGTATCGCTGGATAAATCATGGCCGATATCACACTGTCTTTTAACTCTTTGGCTCGTGCCATGTAATCAGATAATCTGACTAAGGTTTTTTCCAGTGTACCACCGAGCTCTCCGGCACGAACCATGTTGACATACATGTTAGAAAATACATTTTGCTCTTCCAAAGCATCGGACAAGGTGCTACCACCTCTAACTTTATCTCTGACTTGTTCTACCATTATGCGCAATCTTTCATCATCAATAATATCTATCATTACACTTAATGAGCGTTCTAGTGGCATGCCAGAAGTCAATAATGTGGCCAGTTGATCGGTGAATTCACCGATTTGTTTTTGGTTGATGACTTTACGTGAAGAAAGCAGATTCTCCAAAGAAAACCCTGCGCCCATTTCTTTTGCTGTTAGCGGAATATTGCCTGCTGCTTGAATCTTGCCGATGACCTCTGCCTGGGAAGCCGCATCCATCTGCCCTTCAAGTTGCTCACCTGCTGGTGTCAGTGCTTTGTAGATAAACTGCGCCATAGTATTGCTTATCCGTCCTGACTCACACGTAATATTTCTTCATAGCTGGTTTTACCTTCCAAGCATTTCAAAAGTCCATCTTCATAAATCGAGGTCATCCCATCCAAACAAGCTTGTTTTTGGATTTCTCCTGCCGTTGCATGGTTCATGATTAATCGTCTTATTTCGTCAGACATTTCTAAAAATTCCAGTATAGACATTCGTCCACTGTAGCCTGTTAAGTTGTTTTCGCTGGGCACGGGCTTGTAGAATGCGTATTTTTTTAAATCAATCAACTTATCTAAACCCAAGCTCTTAACCATATCAACTTTAAGAATTTCCTTCTTCATAGTTGCTTGATCAAGCTTTCTAACCAGTCTTTGCGCTAGTATGCCATTGACCGTTGAAGTCAATAAATAATCCTCAACACCCATGTCCAGCATTCGGGTTATTCCTCCCGATGCATCGTTGGTGTGAATGGTTGATAACACCAAGTGACCTGTTAAGGCGGACTGAATGGCTATCTTTGCTGTCTCCAAATCACGCATTTCACCAATCATGATGACATCGGGATCTTGACGAACGATGGCACGCAATGCGGAAGTGAAATCTAATCCAATGGATGATTTTACTTGAATTTGATTGATGCCCGTTAACTGATATTCTACGGGATCCTCTACCGTGATGATTTTTCGTTCTTCGGTATTTAATTGACCTAGCGCAGTATATAAGGTTGTGGTTTTACCCGAACCGGTTGGCCCTGTAACCAACATAATGCCATGCGGCAACTCTAAAACTCTTTTAAAAGGCTCTAAGACACGGTCTGTAAACCCCAGTTGATAAAAATCAAAAACAATGCTTTCTCTGTCCAAAATACGCATGACCACACTTTCGCCATAAGAGGTTGGCACGGTTGAAACACGCAGGTCCAACTCTTTGCCTTGTACTCTTAACATGATACGGCCATCTTGAGGCAAACGTCTTTCGGCAATATTTAATTTTGCCATGATTTTAATTCTTGAAATTACCGCTGCGGTAGAACGCGCAGGAGGCGATTCTACTTCTTGTAATACACCATCAATTCTGTACCTTACTTTTAAACGATTCTCAAAAGGCTCAACATGTATATCTGAGGCACGTGCCTCAACTGCACGTTGCATGATGATATTAACCAAACGAATAACTGGCGCTTCACTGGCCAAGTCTCTTAAATGATCAACATCCTCCTCATCGCCCGAACTTTCATCAGACAAACTTTCTACGATTTGTCCCATGGCAGAACGTCCGCCGCCAAATAATTTTTCTATGGCATTCTCAACTTCTGATGGTAATCCAATTTTTATATTCAGGTCTTTTCCAGAAGCCATTCTTATGGCTTTAACTGTAAACTCTTCACTGGGATAAACCATAATCACATCAATGGTTTCGTCTTTTTCTGCAATCGGAACAAATAGATTTTCTCGCATGAATCGTATGGGGAACTCTGTTTCAACACTCACCGAATCTGGATAATCTGCTTCTTTTATCATATCCAGTTTCATGACTTCACTTAATGAAGTGGCAACGTCACGCTCTGATGCCAAACCCAATCTAACCAACAACGGTACCAATGAGGTACTAAGCGTCTCAGCATGCAGACGTTTACCGCGCAACAAATCTTCTTGTTTTAAACGTCCTTTCTCTATCATGTACTGACACAGCTCTTCTTCAAAAGTCAATTCTGCTTTTGTTTCAATCTCCGTCATTGCGTCGTTGTTTGTTATTGCTTGTGCTTCTGTCATAATACTATTTCTTATTCTTGCTTATCTGACATCATCTTATCATCAAAGTTTCTATTTGTTGTGGCTTTTAAACCGGTTATTTCACCAATAAATTCACTGTTTATAATAATCCAGTAAGCAATAGGAATGACTGCTGGAATAATTAAATAGGACATTTGATACATTAATGCAATCACGTTCATACCCAAACCTGTGTCTAAAATAGCTTGCTGCGCATCGGGTCCGCCTTCAAATGCCAAGTGCTTTATCATCTCCCAAAATGAGCCAAAAGTCTGAATGAATATGATTAACACATAACCAAATACAATCTGTAAAATCCTTTTAGATTTTTTCATTTCTGGAATTGAAATCACCAAGCCAGTCACAACTGCCAATCCATAGCCATAAAGCATTGGGTTTACTGCTACATCCAACACGGCCAGTTTATCGCCTTGGCCAGCAAATGCTGTGCTGGGGAAAATCAGGGTTTCAATGTTTAACATAAATTGATTTTGAGTGACCGCGTTAAACAGATCTGGCTGCCAAATAGACAAAACAAATTGCAACAGATATTTTACGGGTATAATTAACAGACCCGCCGCATAAAACCATATAAAAAAACACAAAGGCAAAAATAAAGCAGTGCTCAACAACAAGTGTTTTATTACACCTTTATGGTAGTCTTCTTCATTGCTCTTTATCTCTTCACTCATGACTTATCCAATAAACTTTCTGGCATTATAGAACATTCTCATCCAAGGTGAGTTATCTTTGCCATGTTTTGCTGCCCAAGACATTTGCACACTTCTGAATACCCGCTCAGGATGCGGCATCATAATCAAGACGTTTCCATGTTTATTGCTAACTGCAGCTGCAGACTGTTGCGAACCATTGGGATTAAAAGGATAGCGCTGTGTATTGTTTCCATTATTATCAACATAGCTTGCAACAATGCTTGTGGCAGCATTTCCTGAGAAGACAGCACGTCCTTCTCCATGGGCAATTGCCACAGGAATTCTCGCTCCTTGCATATCCGCAAAAAAGATTGAATTTCCTTGTTCTATAGCAACCGATGAAAACCTCGCTTCAAATTGTTGGCTGCTGTTTTTCAAAAACTCTGGCCAATTCTCTGTGCCTGGAATAATCTCTTTAAGCGATGACAACATTTGACAACCGTTGCACACACCCAGAGTAAACTTATTTTCATCTGCAAAATATTCAGCAAAGTTCTTTTTAATGTTTTTATGGAACAAAATACTGTTGGCCCAACCCTTTCCTGCGCCCAGCACATCTCCATAGGAAAAACCGCCACAAGCCGCCATACCTTGAAAATCCATTAAATCAACTTTCCCATCCAATAAATCTTGCATGTGCACATCATAACTATCAAAACCTGCCCGATGAAATGCCATGGCCATTTCTTTTTGACCATTAACACCTTGTTCACGTAGAATAGCTACTTTGGGTTTGGCGGTATTAATATACGGTGCAATAACGGATTTGTCGTAATCAAAATTTATAACAGGAGACAAACCTTTGTCTTTTTCTGAAATTAAAGAAAATTCTTGTTCACAGGTTTCAGGGTTATCTCGCAGTGATGCCATCCAATGACTGGTTTTGCTCCATTTTTTCTGTAATTCACTCAGCGCATCCTTAAAGATAGTCTTATTTTTGTGTCTAAAAGCAAGTATATTCGTATCATTTGATTCACCCAGTTGATGAATATGTTTGGACAACTCATGGCTTGTTATTAACTGTTTGAAAGACTCAATATTTCTTTCGTCAATGGCCACTACCGCTCCTAACTCCTCAGCAAATAATACATTCAATGATTCATCAAGACTAAAATCAAGACTGACATTTATACCTGCATGGCTAGCCATGCACATTTCTAAAATTGTCACAAACAAACCACCGTCGGAAACATCATGGTATGCAGAAATTATTTCATCTGCGATACCAACTTGCATAATCTGCCAAAATTGTTTGAAATTTTCAACACTGTCAAGATCAGGTGTTTCATCGCCCAGTTGTGAGTAAACTTGGGCCAGAGAAGATGCGCCCAATCTTTTATTGCCAGCAGCAATGTCAAAATAATATAATTGGTGTTTGCAGCTTTTATCAAAATAAGGTGTAATGCTTTGCGTAACATTGTCTACATTGGCAAAAGCCGAAATCAACACAGAAACTGGCGATAACACTTGTTTGTCTTCTCCATCATTCCATTGAGTGTTCATGGAAAGCGAGTCTTTACCTACGGGTATGCCAATGCCCAATTCTGGACACAACTCTTCTCCAATGGCATGTGCTGCTTCATACATAATTTGATCTTCTCGACCCAGGCCAGATGCCGCCATCCAATTTGCTGACAACTTGATATTTGACATCTCTCCAATGTTGTTTCCTGCAATATTGGTCAAAGCTTCACATACCGCCATTCTTGCTGAAGATGCGCCATCAATCAACGCCAATGGTGCTTTTTCTCCTATCGCCATGGCTTCGCCTGCCAACCCTTCATAATCACGAAGTGTAACACCACAATCCGCCACAGGTACTTGCCAAGGTCCTACCATTTGATCACGGTGAACCAATCCTGACACCGTTCTATCACCTATGGTAATTAAATATTTTTTACTGGCAACGGTAGGGAAATCCAAAATTTTATCTACCGCATCGGCAATGGTGATTTTACTCGTATCGAATTTTTCTAATTCTGGCTCGCTGGTGGTAATGTCTTTAAATGTTTTCGGCGTATTACCAAACAATAAGTTCATGGGTATATCGACAGGCTTATTTTCAAAATAGGCATCGGTAACTGTTAGTTTTTGTTCTTTACTGGCAGTACCCAGTACTGCATAAGGACACCTTTCACGCTTACAAATCTCTTTAAATTCTTCTAGTTTCTCTGGTTTAATAGATAAAACATATCTCTCTTGTGATTCGTTGCACCAAATTTCCATCGGTGTCATCGATGTCGTATCAATTTGCAATTTCCGTAACTCTAAAGTTCCGCCCAATCCAGCATCATCCAATAATTCAGGCATGGCATTTGATAGACCGCCAGCGCCAACATCATGAATAGATCTAATCGGGCTGTCTGCAGATTGTGTCCAACAGCTATCAATGACTTCTTGACAACGTCTTTCCATCTCTGGATTGCCTCTTTGAACTGATGCAAAATCCAAATCTTCACAACTGCTGCCACTGGTCATTGAAGAAGCAGCTCCGCCACCCAGTCCAATTAGCATAGCAGGACCACCCAAAACTATCAAACAATCACCCGCTTGAGTGTCTTGCTTTAGTGCCAGTTCAGAATTAATTGTTCCCATCCCACCAGCTAACATGATTGGCTTGTGATATCCCCTCCAACCCGAGTCCTTGGTATCAATTTCTAAGTTTCTAAAATACCCACAAATATTGGGTCGTCCAAACTCATTATTAAATGCTGCACCTCCAAGTGGTGCCTCTAACATGATATCTAATGCGGATACTATTCTTTCAGGCTTTCCTATGGTGTTTGTTTCCCATGGCTGGTTGTGGCTTGGTATTTTTAAATGACTTACGGAAAACCCTGTTAGGCCTGCCTTTGGACGACTGCCTTGTCCGGTTGCAGCTTCATCGCGTATTTCTCCACCAGAACCTGTGGCAGCTCCTGGAAATGGAGATATAGCAGTTGGATGATTGTGTGTTTCGACTTTGATTAAAATATCTGTAGCATTATTGGTTTCGACATATTTTTTATTGCTATCTACAATCCAACGCTTGGCCTGCCCTCCAGTAAAAACAGCAGAGTTGTCTTTGTAAGCAGAAATCGCAGGCTTGGGCGTATTTGCTTCGGTATTTCTTATCATGGAGAACAAAGATTTTTCTTGCAACTTTCCATCTATTGTCCATTCTGCATTAAATATTTTATGCCTACAATGCTCTGAGTTTGCCTGTGCGAACATCATCAACTCAGTTACCGTTGGTTCCTTTTCAATCAATTGGTAACTTTGTAACAAATACTCTTTTTCGTGACGGGACAATGCCAACCCTAATTTATTATCAACAATATCTAGATTTTTTGGTTGATCCAATAGTGATAAAACCCTGTCTTTGTTAGGCGTATCTTCTGTAAACAATTCACCCAGGGCCATATAGCTGTCATAAACAAATTCCATCATTCTGTCATGCAAGTTACAAAATTCAATTTCATGTCTAAAAATAGGTTCACCGAACTCCAAAGATTTCGCATGCTCTATCCTTATAACCCCATCAAATCCACAATTATGAAAAATATCTGTGGCCTTACTAGACCAAGGAGAAATTGTTCCTGTTCTCGGTGCTATATACAAACAATGGTTGTTGCTTTCTTTAGTTATAACTTTCGCAGCAAGTATTTTTTCTATCTGTTGAATATCTAAATCACAACCAAGCTTAACGTGAATTAAATAAATATTTGTCACGTCTAAAATTGAAATGTTTGAATCGTTCAATTCTTTTTTTAGCTTGTGATTAAGTTTGTTAAGGTGAAACTGACCTGAAGAAGAATCACCTTGTAAAATTATAACTTTAGAGTGCATTTTTATATCAAAAAGTAGTGGCGCATAATTAATGGATAATAACATTGTTACGCATTTATTGCACTACGCACTTATTGAAAACAGTCAATGTCATTACAAAAAAAACCGGCTATTGCCGGTTTTTAAAATATAGAAGCTCTTTATTTACTTTACTGTTAGTTGCTTCAATCTATCAAGAAGCGCTTGTGGGGGAAGATAGCCCGGCAATAGCTTGCCGTTTTCTAAAACCATAGCAGGTGTTCCTGTAACACCGACCGCCTTTCCTGCTTCGTATTGCTCTTTCACTGGATTGTCGCATTTTTTCTGCTCTATGTTGACGCCTGATTTAGCATTTGTCATGGCAGATTGCTGATCTTCTGAACACCAAACAGTGACAGCTTTATCAAATGATGGTGTATTTAATCCCGATCTAGGGAAAAACAGGTAAGATATGCCTATTCCAAGTGCATTGTATTCATCAATTTGATTATGCAATTTACGGCAATAACCACAGTCAATATCAGTAAAGACCGTAAGATGGTGCTTCATATCTTCTGGAATAAAATCAATTCTTTGATTTTCGCCAAATTTTCCAATAATTCCTTTTCTGATACCTGCTTTTTTATTCTCAGTTAAATCCTCTCTGCTGGTTGTATCTATCATGTTTCCGTTAAGTAAATATTTGCCGTCATTAGAAATATAATAAACCTCCCCACCTCTTCCAGTCTCGATGACAATTTCTGATACCCCTTTTATTGGAGTTTTTTCAACTGAAGAAACTTTGGCAGTTGGTGCTAAATTTTTAACACCTGCTAAAATTTCTTTTGAAGGTTCTTTGGCATTCGCCATGAATGATGTTATTAAGAATAGTGTTAAAGTTTTATACATATTTAAATCCGAGTTATATTTACTGTGGTTTGACACGAAACATAGGATTTTAGTTCCAAATTATTTTTATATCAACAGAATTGTCTTATTCTCTTCAATACTAACCTCTAGGGTGGTGTTCTTTGTGTATTTCCTTTAATTTTTCTTTAGCAACCAATGTATATATCTGTGTAGTCGAAATACTACTATGACCCAACAACATTTGAACCACTCTTAAATCTGCCCCATGGTTGAGCAGGTGTGTAGCGAATGAGTGTCTTAACATATGAGGAGAAGGTAAAGGGAAGATTCTACACGATTCAGCATGTTTCTTTACACAATGCCAGAAAGTTTGCCTCGTCATGCCTGTTCCTCTATTGCTTAAAAAAACATATTGAGATATTTTTTCTTTTAATATTTTGGGTCTTGTTTGTGTAAGATACTTCTGTAGATATTCTGTTGCATACTCTCCTATAGGAACCAACCTCTCCTTTTGTCCTTTGCCCATTACCTTTACAACCCCTTGATTAAGATTAACTTGCATCATTTTTAACTCAACGATTTCTGTTACCCGTATTCCCGAGGCATACATTAACTCAAACATGGTTTTATCTCTAAATCCTAAAGTCGTTGTTACATCTGGTACTGCCAAAAGATTTTCAATCTGTTTTTCAGACAAAGGTTTTGGAATAGAGTTCTGTGATTTGGGCTGGACGATGGCATTAAACGGATTGCTTATAATCAGTTTCGATTTTGCTAGGAACAAATAATACTGCTTAATCGAAGATAATTTTCTTGAAATACTTTTGTTGGTCAACTTTTGAGACCTAAGATGTTTCATATAACCCTGAATAGCCTGCTCAGTAATCTGTAAAACATTTAATTTTTCTATTTCTACATATTTTAAATATTGATTTAAATCAGACCGATAGCTTAATATGGTATTTTTTGAAAGCCCTTTTTCTAATTTTAAGGCATAAAAAAAAGCAGTAACCATTTCTAAATTACTGCTTTCT
Source organism: Gammaproteobacteria bacterium (assembly GCA_024280395.1). Taxonomy (GTDB): domain Bacteria; phylum Pseudomonadota; class Gammaproteobacteria; order Xanthomonadales; family Marinicellaceae; genus NORP309. The sequence goes on from JAJRQG010000007.1 coordinate 90,086, forward strand.
TCATCTATCATATTCTAGCAACGAACTGTATTAACCCAAGCTTGTATTTTTATTGATCAAGAATTTCATTGGCTGCTCTTTCTTCTTCCATTGCTCTCTCAGCTTCGGCACGTTTTTTTGCATCTTTTACTTGCTTTTCAATATGACCTATCCATTGTGCAGCGCTATTTCGTACATTCTTATATCCCACTGCTTTCCTTAAATATTTCAATGCAGAAGATGTGTTTTTCATCTCGCTTTCAGCCATTCCAAGAAGCAAATAAGCTGTACCAATTTTTTTCTCTTTTAAACCGCCTTTCTCTAAAGATGACAACAAAGCATTCCTTGCCCCACTCCAATCGTCTCTTGCGAAATAGATATATGCCCTTCTAAAATCTATTTTACCATCTGAAGCTAGTTTACTCGCTTCATCATAAGCTGATAATGACCTATCCATTTCAGCAGCCGTATACCAGATCGAACCCAAATCATCCCAATGTTTGTAGCTCGGTTTTATGACCCCTGACTTTAAACCTTTTTCTAAAACGTTTCCTGCCTTAAATGGAACCCCTAAAAAGGCATACATCTTGAACAGCTTAATTCTATCCTTTTCCTCAGGAATCAAACCATTTTCATCGGCCAATATAAGAACCGCTAAAGACTTATCATCCTTCTTCAAAGTAAAATAAACTTCCGATAATTTTATCCAATAATCTCGCTTATTGGGATTCAATTTAATCAACACCTCAAGAGATTGAGAAGCTTGTTTGAACTCTGATAACTGCATATGCAAATTAAACAACAAGTAATACCAAGATTCGACAGGCTTGTCTGACAATTCTATGGCTTTTTTCAGCGCTTTTATTGCCAATCTATATTTTTCCATTTGCGCATAAATGCTAGCCTCTAAGTAAAATGTTGAGTCTTTGATTTCATCAGTTACTTTGTAATACCTATGTATTGAGTCAATGGCCTTCTGATAGTCTCCAGAAGCCGCAATAATTTGTGCCTGTTGCAACATGACGCTAAAGTGAGCCTGATTATGCAAAGCATCTGAATCAATGGCCACTTGCAAATATTTACCTGCAGATCTGTATTTTTCTTCTGCATAATCTACCCACCCAAGAAACTGATTGACATTGGCTTTTTCATAATTGTTCAGCCTCTTTGCTAAAAGCGCAGTAAGACCCGCTCTTGCTTCAACATTTTTGCTGTCCGCAACCATCTCTTGTAATTTAACAAATTTCTTCGCAATAGATTCTGTCATCCCTCCTTTGTTCTCTCGCTCTCTTATAGGGTTTCCGGTCTTCATCACTCCTGCAAAAACCACTTGAGAAAATAGGCTAATAACAGCTAGCAGTAACAAAAATTTTGTATTCTTATTCATCATTTAATCCGCCGCTAGTTTAAAGTCAATTCTTTGTGTTGCCACTTGTGTTTTGGCCACACCATCAACAATTTTGGGTTTGAATTTGTATTTTAATATTGCTCGAATCGCCTCACGGTCAAAAATTCTAACTGGCTTGGACTTAACCACTTTAGGATTGATTACTGTGCCTCCTTCAGTGATTGTAAACTCCATTTCTACCCAACCTTCTATCTTGGCAATTGCCGCTTTTCTAGGATATTGAGGTTGAATGGTAACTATTGGAATAATACCGCCATCTTTGCCCATATCTACACCCATGCCCATTGCGCCTAAAAACGGCCCATCACCACCCACGCCCAAATCTAAAGCAGGAACAGTCGGAGTAGGCATCTGATTAACTACTTGCTGATTCTGTTGCACATTCATTTTAGGTGGTGGAGGAGGATCTTTAGGTGGAGGCGGCTTCTTTGGTATCCTTCTTTGTTTCTGATTGATTTCTTCATCTAATTTGACTGGAGAAAAATCAATTGAAGTTCCTTCATCATCTTCAGGCTTACCGTGGTTTGACATATTGACCAGATAATGCATCCCAATGAATAGAAAAAAAGTGATGACCACTGCTGGCAATACTGATATACCATTTCTAAATAAACTGTTCATATGACGCCTACCTATCTATTCTGTTTTGGTTGCTGCAATTGAAATCTTTTCAACTTTTGCCGCTTTAATTTGATCCATAACAGATACCAAATCCCCTGTTCTTGAACCTCTATCAGCAATAATAACCGCAGAACCTTCTGGATTTTCTGCATGCATTTTTTCAACCACCGCTCTAACCGCTCTTATATCAACTTCTCTCTTATTGATCCAAATCTCTCCGCTATCTTTAATAGCAATTAGAATGTTTCCTTTCTTAACCTTAGTTGCAGTTGAAGCTTGTGGACGACTTACCGTAACACCCGTTTCTTTTACAAAAGATGTGGTTACAATAAAAAATATAAGCATGATAAATACAACATCAAGCATTGGCGTGATGTTTATTTCTGCTTCATCTTCATGAAAATGTCTACGTCTCATTTCTTAGACCTCTAATAAATTATTTTTATTTACCAATAATGACAATTAATTTCATCGGTTGGTTCAAATTTTTTGTTTGATACAACGAACCATCACATTAATGATGGTGCATTGAATCTTCTAAATGTTCTGTTTCGGTTGTGGCTTTTTGTTTAAAAAAAGTGGTGAAAAATATACCAGACAATGCTGCTATCATACCAGCCATTGTTGGCACTGTTGCTTTTGCTACACCACCTGCCATTGCTCGAGCATTTGATGTGCCCTCAATTGCCATGATATCAAATACATTTAACATGCCATAAACCGTTCCAAAAAGACCCAGTAGGGGACTGATTGCTACCAACGAGTCAAGAACGCCTAAACCTGCTCTCAGCCCAATATTGGCTTCAGATACCATTTGTTCACGAATTCGCTTAGCATACCAACTATTGGTATCAGCTCTATCGTGCCATATTGATAATATTCTTTTTTTTTGTTTTGGAAACACAAAAGAATAGAACCACAGCCTTTCGACAATCATCAACCACATAAAGAACAATACTGCCATGATGGCCCACAATACAGGGCCACCCATGTCAATAAAACCAAGAATTTTAAACCAAGCTTCTTTTAGCTGGTAAAACATCTTATTTCTCCGCTAGTCTAGCGATAATACCAGCACTTTGCTCTTCTAATATTTGAGTCTGTCTTCTGGCCATTGATTGTAGCAACGAGTGCAATATAGTTAATGGAATGGCTACAACCAGTCCCAATACGGTTGTGACCAATGCTTGTGAAATACCGCCAGCCATTGATTTTGGATCACCTGTTCCATACAATGTAATCATCTGGAAAGTTGCAATCATACCTACAACAGTACCCAACAAACCCATTAATGGCGCAATAACATACATAACCTTGATGAAAGATAAACCACTTTCTAATGGTGCTGTTTCTCTAAGAATAGCTTCATCCATTTTCAATTCCATGGTTTCAATATCAGAATCAGGGCTATTGGTGTAAACCTGCATAATCCTTCCCAATGCATTGTTTGCTTTAGGTGTTTTATTTTTTAACTGACTATTAATTTTAGATCCACTCATAAACAAACTGATGTATTTCCAAAGTGCCAACAACAAACCAAAGATGCCCAGGCCGATAATCACATATCCTACTTCTTTGCCTTCTTTTATTTTGTCTTTCCAGTCAGGGGTTCTTACCACCAAGCCCAAAATAGTACCTTTAGAAAAATCCACAGGCGCATTGACAAGCTGCCCTGGAGAAGCATTTACAAACTCTTTTGCTAAAGACATATTCTTAGCATCTGGCTGTTTAGGCAATCTATATAAAACACCTTTTTCAGATAAACCATCAGGATTCCAAGTCAAAAAATTGCCATCCATATCAAAAGCGTTAAATACGCCTAATCTAATGACTTCTACATTTTTATCTACTTCACCTTCAGCATTCAATACAGGTGCTTTGAACTTAACTATCTTTGACTGCTCAGAAATTTCTCGAGTCATTTCAAACCATAACTTTTTAAGATCCGGAATTGTAGGAAGCTCTTTTTTAGCAGCTAACTCAGTTAAGAAAGCATCTCTTGCTTGAAACTGCGCACTGGTCAACGAATTTTTCACTCGACTTCTTAAGTCACCTGCTAAAATTTTCACCGTACCTTGCATCTCACCTAAGTTACCCGATCTTTCATGCAATACAGTTTCTAAATCAGCCAAGCTTTGTTCGTTTGCATCGTATTCATTTTTTAAAGCATCTGTTTGACGTTCCAGACCAGCTAAAGTAGCTCTGGCTTGAGAAAGCAGTCTTTGTTGTTGATCTCTTTTGCCTTTAAATTCAGAAACTCTTTTCTTGTTTTCAGCTGAACTCTCGGTCGCGGACCTTTTTACAGCATTAACTAACTCAGAAAGCGTCATTGCCGATGCAGAACCAAAGCTTATTAATAACACTGTTAAAACGATTATTGATTTTTTCATATTTAATCCTTTCATCTTATTGGCCTCCAGCTGCTTTCGCGCCTAAAACAGGCAATCCAGCTAAATCAGGTGAAGCTTCTTTTTTTGCAACTCTAATGGCTTCTTTAATCGCAGAATTTTGACGCTTATCTAATGTAATAAACTTATTTTGCTTTGCATCCCACCAACCGGAAACTTCTTGGTTTAAGGTTTGATAAATTAAAGTTGTTCTTCCAACTCTTAAAAAATTGACCTGTTTACCACTAGGAAGAGCACCTTGATAGGCATCTACAGTAGAACCATAATCTAGTTCGATACCGTAAGCTTGGGTTACCTTGCGGTATTTTTCAGAAGTTGACGTATCAGATTTACCCAACATGATTTCTAAATTAGCCAATCTTTTTTGTCTTTCTGCTTTTTTGAAAGGAATATCTGCTTCAATCAATTTACCAAGAGCGTCTACCATTTCAATAATCATCGGAATAATTCCACGATTGGTTTGTTCCAGTGTTGTCATTTGTTTATTGATTGAATCAATCTCGACTCTTTGGTCGCCAACAACAGCTTCTAATTGCTTGTTGTAAGCTCTCAAACTTTCAATTTCATTTAAGATGTTTCTATATTGACCCGTCAAATCATCGGTTTGATCATTTAATTTATCAATACGAACTTGTGCTTTTGCTGATGCTTTGTTGGTATCAACAGCAACCTGAACAGCTGTATTTAACTGCTGTGCTCCCACGCTACTCACTATCAAAATCAAAACAACACTTAGTGTCATTTTATTGAGTATCTTATTACTTTTACTATGGTTTAACATACTGTGTTTTCACTCTAATTCTAATTTAGAAAATCAGGTATTTATCCATGCTTTTTGTCTAGAAAAAACAGTTTTATACCTGCGCTCAACTTTAAGACTGCCTAGAATACAGTTCTTTATACAAAAAGAAAAGTTTTTATTTGTTTTTTATTTAAGGAAAATTTTAATTTTATTTCAATGAATTTTTAATTTAATTCTTTAAATTTTGAGTATTTCTATATTAGCAAGTTATAATGTACCGTACTTTTACTAGAGCCTGTTTATGCCCATCACAACTATTTGGAAACATTTTGCAGCATTTCTTTATGATGTATTCCCCTTGCTGGGCGTTTTTTTAATGACATCCCTTATTGTTCTAGTTGTTCGTGGCGGAGTACCAGTAGAAAGATATTCACCATGGTTTACTGCTTTGTTGTTTTTTGAATTTTCTGCTTACTTTATCTATTCATGGAAAATTGGTGGCCAAACACTTGGAATGAGGGCTTGGAAAATGAAAATATTTCCTAAAAACAACCAACAATATACATTAACTTGGAAGCAAGCAACTTTGCGTCTCTTTGTGGGCATAATTTCTACAGCCTTATTGGGGCTGGGTTTGTTTTGGAAGTTATTCTCAAAAGACAACCAATCATGGATGGATATTGTTAGCCATTCTGACACCAAAACTCTAGATGTATAAAAAGTCACCGGTTTTGTCGTTTTAAAACCCACAATGATATCAGTACTATACATGACGATGGCAACAATGTAACCAGCGCTGGGTGCATGTTAAAAACTTCGCCCATATTTAACAAAGCACGGTTAACTAGATTAAAAACAATTCCTAGCATTATTCCAATTAACAACCGCTGTCCGAACCCACCTGATCTCAGCAATCCAAACAAAAAAGGAAGCCCTGTTAATGCCGTTGCAATAACCAAAAAAGGATAAGTGATTTTGGACCACAAAGCTATGTCATATTTGATGGGTATGTGCTCTTTGTTTTCTTGAAAGTTTCTGTATTTAATAATATCTCTTATACTTAAATTTTTAGGTCGTGAATGGGTAATGCCTAGTATTTCTGGTTCTATTCGGGATGGCCACAACTGCCAATCTATGGTTTTTGTCACTACCCCAGTTTCTACAAACTCAGTGACTTCGATATTTTGCAATTCCCAACTGTCATCTTTATGAATGGCTTTCTCCGCTTTTGAGACTTTCACCACTCTTAATTTATCATCAAGTTCATAGACAGTAACATTATTCATAACAATATTTTTACTGCGTTCGTCATAACCATTACCAACAGGTGTTGCGTTAAAAATAATGTTCCCATCGCGAATCCACACTCCTGAATTAACGCCTAAACCGACATCTTTATCCAACTTGCTGGCCCTGAATGATTCTGCCAACAATTTAGCAGGAGGCACTACATATTCTCCCATTAATGTCATAGGCAATAACCAAATAACCAAAGTCGACATTGCTATAGCTGCGACTTTCATCCTACTAATGCCCGAAGATTGCATCACAACAAGCTCAGAGTTGGCTGCTAAAGCACCCAAACCCAACATAATACCAACTACCGAGCTAACAGGAAAGTTCTGATAGATACTGTGAGGGATTGTCAACAAAGTATAAAACAAAGCACTTCCAAGCGTGAAATCACCTCTTCCAACCACATTAACTTGAGATATAAACCCTATTAACACATCCAGTGATAAAAAAATCGCTACTGCCAATAAAACACCTAAACTTATGGCTTTAAAAACATATCTATTTAACGTTGTAATCATCATACAAACGCCTCATCTGATTTGCGTATCCGCCAAAACCCATACGCAATAAATAACACATGGACCCACCAAGTCCCTAACCAAGAGGGAACCTTTCCCTGCTCTATCAGTGAAACTGAAATGGCCCATAAATTGATATAAACAACAAAAATTAAAAGTCCCAAAGCTAAACTTCCATATTTACCATCTCTTGGCGATGTTTTGGAAATCGACAATGCCAATAACATCAAAACAACCATACTAATCGGGGTTGATATTCGGCGGTGAAACTCTGCTTTATCAACCGGTCTCTCGGAATATAACAATTCTGTTAAATTTTTGCCTTTTTCATCTACATTAACAGATTTACCCTCCAACCTTGGTAATTTAATGTCATTGCGCTCAAACATCATTAACTGATATTTTTTACTGCCTGGGACACCTTCGTTTCTAAAACCATTAAACAAAGAAATATACCGTTGCCCTGTTTCTGGGTCTTCAAATTGATAGCCATATTCAGCTGTTAATGTATCTACCCGGTCTTCGTGCCTCACATTAACAAAAATGTTTTCTAACCTATTCTGTTCTACATTAATTTTCCTTACGTATATAACCGAATTACTGCCGGATAATTCTTGAAACACGCCTTCCTTCAAACCCATCAAAGAAATGTCTTTGCTAGCTGCCAAGGTTAATCGTTCAGAAGTCTTTGAAGCAATTGGAATGATAAATACTGAAATAATTAACAAAAACAAAGAGAAAAACACCATGTGCGGAACATACATTTTTAACATCTGTCTTGAAGATATTCCTGCCGAGTGAAACATGACAATTTCTTGATTTCTATACATTTGCGATAATTTCGCCAGAACTGCCAAATACAATGACAGGGGCAACAATAAAGTTAAACTGTCAAATGTCCGCAATCCCAGCTCAACAAAAAGCATTGAAGCGGGCAAAACCCCACGAGCAATTGCGCGCAGAGATTCGGTAAACATCTGACCAACAGCCACCACAAAAAGCACCATTAAAATACCCGCGAAAGTCTTCAATGTTTCTTTTCTTAAATATTTACCTAAAATTTGCAATTATTTCCTCATCTGATGCGTAAATGAAATATGTTATATGCCATTCAGCCCTATTTATTACTGGCACAATGGACTTTTGTTGTTTAAAATGACTGTTCGGTTACGATTTCACATGTCCAAAACACTAAAAACGAATCTTAACATAACCTTACCCAATTATGGAGAAACGCATGAAAATCACATCATCATTAATGACACCCAGCAAATCTAAATCTGGTGCTTTATTTATAGGCTTTTTTTCTGACTTAAAGTTCAATGCTATCGCAAAGGAAGCTGACTCATTGTTAGGCAAACAGATTTCACAAAGAATCAAAAGCAAAGACTTTGCCGGTAAAACAGGAGAGGTACTCACCTTATTTACAGACTCAGGGCAAAGAGTTGTATTAACCGGCCTTGGCGATGAAAAGAAATGTGATTTAGGAACACTGCAAACAGCAACCACCAAAGCCATAAAAGCCGTGGTTACTACACCGGTTAAAACGGTAAACAACTATTTAACCAGTTTAAATTTCAAAAATATTGATGAAGCAGTTGCTGGGAAAATCACCAGCATCGCTGCATCTCATGCCGCATATAGATATGAAGTAACTAAGAATTTCAAAAAAGACAACAAACACAATCTAACAAGCATGACAGTATATGCTGACAAGAAATCTGCCGCCGCTATTAAACAAGCAGCATCAATTGCAACAGGAGTTGAAACTACTAGAGCCTTAGGAAATTTACCGCCGAATATTTGTAATCCAGACTATTTGGCCAAACAAGCTAAAGATATTGCCAAAAAATACGATAATTGCACGCTAACCATTTTAGATGAAAAGAAAATGCAAAAAATGAAGATGGGCGCATTGCTTGCTGTTGGACGTGGTTCTCGCAATGAATCTAAAATGATTGTTTTAAAATACACTGGTACAAAGAAATCTCAACGACCACATGTACTAGTTGGCAAAGGCATCACCTTTGATACAGGTGGCATTTCATTAAAACCAGGTGCCAACATGGATGAAATGAAATACGATATGTGTGGTGCTGCTACCGTATTTGGGACATTTGTTGCCGTTGCCGAAATGCAATTGCCTATTAATTTGATTATGATTGTACCTGCAGTTGAAAACATGCCTGATGGAGATGCTTACCGCCCAGGTGATGTTGTAACAAGTTATTCAGGGAAAACCATTGAAGTTCTAAACACCGATGCCGAAGGCCGCATGATTTTATGTGATGCTTTAACTTATGCACAAGAATACAAACCACAAGTCTTAATCGATTTAGCCACATTAACTGGCGCATGCGTCGTTGCACTTGGACATGTCGCTTCAGCGGTTATGTCAAAACAAACACAATTGCCACAAGATATTTTACAAGCAGGCATTGACATCCATGACCGTGCATGGCAACTACCGCTTTGGGATGATTACCAAAAACAAATCGACACCACATTTGCTGACATGCAGAATGTAGGTGGTTTTGCTGGCGGTTCAATCACTGCGGGTTGTTTCTTAAGCCGTTTCTGCGAAGACGTCAACTGGGCACACATTGATATTGCTGGTACCGCATGGGCCAGTAAGAAAGATGGCGCAACTGGTCGACCTGTCGCCATGATGGCCCAATATTTGATCAATGAAAGCAATAAAAGCAAGTAAGAATAGCCCATAATATTTAGGTCATTTAGCAGGATTAAATGACCTAAATATTTCTAATTATCCTCTTCTGGACTCATCCAATCTAATTTACTGGAGCTATCCCAACTTTTTACTGCTGTAGTATAGTGCCAGTTTTAATTCGACTGGAACAACAGTGCTACAACTTAACAACCCATCCTTGCTGAAAAAAAGTCTGTTCATAAATGGCAAATGGCTAAAAAGCAAAATAACCACAACTGTTACTAACCCTTTTGACAATTCAACTATTTCAACAGTCAGTTTGTGTGACAAAAAACAATGCAATGATGCGATCACGTATGCGCAAACTGCCTTTAAATCTTGGCGTGAATTTACCGCCAAGCAACGTTCAAACCTGCTGTACAAATGGTATGAACTGATTCTCGCAAACAAAAAAGATTTGGCTCAAATCATCACCTACGAACAAGGCAAACCACTTGCTGAAGCTCTTGGTGAAATTGTTTATGGTGCCAGTTATATACAGTGGTTTGCCGAACAAGCCAAACGCATTGATGGTGACATTATTCCACCGCCCAATTCCGATCAACGTATTGCTTGTATCAAACAACCCATTGGCGTTGTTGCTTGCATAACACCTTGGAATTTTCCCAATGCCATGTTAGCGCGTAAAATTGCGCCTGCCCTGGCAGCGGGTTGCACAGTGGTTTGCAAACCATCTGAACTAACGCCGTTATCAGCTTTAGCCCTAACTGAATTATCTAGACAAGCTGGCATCCCCACCGGTGTCATTAATATCCTCATGGGTGATGCAGCAATGATTGGTAAACAATTTTGTGCCAGTAAAATCATCAAGAAACTCAGTTTCACAGGTTCTACTGCTGTAGGAAAATTATTAGCCGCACAATGCGTAGATACTTTAAAAAGGATAACAATGGAACTCGGTGGCAATGCTCCATTCATCGTTTTTGAAGATGCCAACATTGACTCGGCCGTTGAAGGACTTATGGCATCAAAATACCGCAACAGTGGGCAAACCTGTGTTTGTACCAATCGTATATTGGTGCAAAAACCTATAGCCAAAATCTTTAAACAGAAATTAATAGACGCGGTTAAATCTCAACTGGTGGTTGGCTTTGGTGCAAACAAAGATGTGACAACGGGTCCTTTGATAAACCAACAAGCTTGTCTTAAGGTAGATGAGTTGGTCAATGACGCCCTAAAAAAAGGTGCTCAAATTGACTACCAAGATACAACTCGAGAAGGAAATCTATACCCACCAACCGTATTAAGCAATGTATCAGCACAGATGGAAATTGCCCAACAGGAAATTTTTGGACCCGTTGCCATTATTATTGAATTTGATAACGAACAACAAGCACTGGAAATTGCCAACAATACGGATGCAGGATTAGCCGCTTACTTTTTTACCCAAGACTATCGACGAATTTATCGGGTCAGTGAAGCCCTAGAATATGGCATGGTTGGCATCAATTCGGGCATTATTTCAAATGAAATGGCTCCATTTGGCGGGGTTAAACAATCGGGCATGGGCAGAGAGGGTTCAAAATATGGTTTAGATGACTATCTTGAAATTAAATACATTTGCCTAGGGGGCATAAACTCATGATTACAAATAATGATTTACAACAGAGGAAGCAACGTGTTATTGCTCGCGGCATGGGCAACTTAGCTCCTGTTTATATTGAACGAGGGTGCAATGCTGAGTTATGGGATGTAGAAGGCAAGCGCTATATTGATTTTGGTAGCGGTATCGCTGTTAATAATACTGGACACTCTCACCCAACAATTACCAAAGCAGTTAAAAACCAACTAGACAAGTTTTCACACAGCTGCATTATGGTTACCCCTTACATATCAGCAGTTGAATTGGCGGAGAAACTGGTTGAAATTGCACCGGGAGAAAGTGAAAAAAAAGCCATTTTTGTTAGTACGGGTGCTGAAGCGGTTGAAAACTGTATCAAGATTGCACGGGCACACACCAAGCGCCGTGGCATTGTCGCTTTTAATGGTGGGTTCCATGGACGCACCAATATGACCATGGGTTTAACGGGGAAAATTACACCCTATAAACATTTGTTTGGCCCGTTCCCCAATGATATTTACCATGTTCCTTATCCTGTTAGTTACCATGGCATTTCGAGCAAACACAGTTTACAAGCGCTCGAAACTCTCTTCAAAACCAGCATTGGCGCTGAAGATATTGCAGCCATTATTATTGAGCCTATTCAAGGTGAAGGGGGTTTTTATGCAGCCCCTGCTTATTTTTTATTGGCCTTGCGTGATATTTGTGACAAATATGGCATTGTTTTAATCGCCGATGAAATCCAAACAGGTTTTGGGCGAACTGGTCATATGTTTAGTTTTGAAGGACACAATATCGAACCCGATTTAATTACCATGGCCAAAGGCATTGCTGGCGGTTTTCCACTAGCAGCAGTTGTCGGTAAAGCTGAAATCATGGATTCTCCACTACCAGGCGGGCTGGGTGGAACCTATGCAGGTTCACCCATAGCTTGTGTAGCCGCACTTGAAGTTTTAAAAATTTTAAAAAGTGACAATTTGATTAACCGCGCCAAAAAAATTGGCCAACGTTTCGCAAAAAAACTGAGGCAAATGCAAAAGCAAGACAATAGTATTGGTGATATTCGTGTGCATGGTGCTATGATAGCTATAGAATTGGTAAAAAATGGTGATGCCAATAGACCCGATGCTAAACGTACTGGCTCAATCGTTCAACAAGCCCACAAAAGCGGTTTAATACTATTGAATTGTGGTATTCGTTCCAATGTCATTCGGTTTTTACCTCCATTAACTATCAGTGATGAAACCATCGATGAGGGCCTAGCAATTTTACAATCCATCATGAAATAAAATGAACCTATTAATCAGTTTAGATAGCAAAAGTAAGCTCGGATTGCAACAACAAATACGACAGCAAATGGTTGCCGCTATTTTATCCGGATCCATTCCTGTTGGGCAACGTATAATCTCTTCTCGTAAACTATCTGAACAACTGCAGGTTGCACGCAATACCGTAACATTAGCCTACAATCAACTAATTGATGAAGGCTACCTCAATAGTTGTGAACGCAAAGGTTTATTTGTGAATGAAAGTATTCTCAATGACCGCAGTACAGGAATTGTTACACAGCACAATACTTTCACTAAAATCACTTCACCAAAATCTAAACTTTTTTGGCAGAAAAAAATTAAAATCAAACCCAATAATAGTAATCATTTTCACTATCCAAGTGATTGGGATAAACACCCGTATCCTTTTATCGACGGAGTTTTTGATCGCTCACTATATCCAGTAAAACAATGGCAAGAAGCCAGTCGTCTTGCCTTTAGCAATGTCAATGCACAAAACATGTCATCGCTTAATGAAGAAGATGACTCGCGACTGATTGAAGAAATTAGAACCAAAATTTTACCCAGAAGGGGTATCAAAGCCCAAAGAGAACAAATATTATTGACCTCTGGCAGTCAACATGCCCTTTATCTAATCATACAACTATTGTGTAATAAAAAAACAACAGTAGCCGTTGAAGAACCTGGCTCAATAAGCCTTCGGAATTGTTTGAAGCTTACTGAATGCAAAATTCACCCCCAGAAAATTGATAAAGATGGCATGATTATTGATAATAGAATAGAACCATGTCAACTTGTATTTGTTACACCCAGTCACCAAAATCCAACCGCTATTACCATGTCACAGCAAAGGCGAGAAAAACTAATGGCTTTTGCGAAGAAGTATGGGCAACTTATTATTGAAGATGATTCAGATTGTGAACGGAATTATTTTGGCAACCCTCAACCTGCATTGTGTAGCTTGGGCATATCCAACCAAGTTATTTATGTTTCTGCAATCCCAAAGGCCATTGCCCCCGGTTTAGATGTTGGGTTCATTGTTGCTAATCCCGAGTTAATTATACAAGCCAAACATTTACGACAATTGATGTTAGGCAACAGCAATAAATCCATTCAACGAACCGCTGCTTTTTTTCTATTTTTGGGTTATTACGATGCCTTTCTGATGAAAGCGAACAAAATTTTTCAACGCCGTTGGAATGCGTTAAGAGATGCATTAAATCACTATTTACCCAATGCCATCCTTACTATGCCCAATCAAGGTGGCACGGCTTTTTGGGTTAAATGCCCAGAAAATATTCACATCAAACAACTGATATCACGAGCGGCCAAGCAAGGGATCTTAATTGAACCCGTTAAAGATTATTACTACAAGAATAAAAACTACAAAGCCGATCATTCTCAAGCCTGTTTCAGAATGGGTGTTACCAGTATTGACGAAAGTAACATTCGAACAGGTGTAGCAAAGTTAGCCAAACTCATTCGAGAATTTTCGGGCGATCAAAACATTACGCTTAGCAGTTACAGTCAACAACCACTGGATTCTAAAAATTTATTCAAAAAATTGGCAGGGGCGACATTAATTTGTCAAACAGTTTATGGTGAGCCTTGTCAAATTGTCATTAGAGCCGATGGCAAATTAACTGGGCATGCTGGCTTTGATAAGCAAGACCAAGACAAGGGCCGTTGGTGGATTGAGGACGGTTGTTGGTTTCGCCAATGGAGCAGTTGGTCCTATGGAGAGCAAGCCTGCTTCTTTGTGATTATTGAAGAACAACAAATCAGTTGGTTCAACCAAAATGGAAGACTGGTAGATACCGCTATTATCCAAACCGTGGACTACACTCAAAAAAACCAACTGGTCTAATGCCAGATTTGAATCTGGACCTAAACAAGCAATAACAAACCTCGTATAATCTATTTTAAATAATCGTATTAGAGAACTGCATGTCAAAACTTAATATTGGTGGCCTACAACTGTCACTGGATAACAACAACTCAACACTTGATGAAAATAATTTTGACCAAATAGAAAGTGAAATTGAACTGGCAATGACGCGCTTTCCTTGGATTGACATGTTGGTTTTAAGTGAACTGGTCAGCTATGGCGTTAAAGCCATTTATGCGCAAAAGAAAAATTCAGATGTTGAAAACTTCTTTAGCAAACTGGCCAAAAAACACCATGTCTGGATAGTACCAGGTTCGTACCTGGAAAAATCGGGCCAGGATGTTTTCAATACCTCTCCAGTCATTAACCCAAAAGGAGAAATTGTGGCACGTTATCGCAAGATTTATCCTTTTTTACCCTATGAAAACAATATCACTGCTGGCAATAAATTTGTGGTCTTCGAAGTGCCCAATATCGGCAAACTAGGTGTTGTAATTTGTTACGATCAATGGTTCCCTGAGGTTATCCGAAATCTAACTTGGCTAGGAGCTGAAGCAATAATCTGCCCAACATTAACCAATACAATAGATCGGCCAACTGAACTTGCATTGGCTCGCGCAAATTCAATAGTCAATCAATGCTACTTTGTAAATATTAATTCCACTGGTCGAAGTGCTTATGGCAAGTCTGTCATTTATGGCCCCGAAGGTGACACCATTTACCAGGCCAGTACAGGGCAAGAACTCATCACTGTAGAATTGGATTTTGATCGAGTTCGTCATGTTCGAGAAAGAGGACTGTTTGGTCTGTGCCAAAATTCAAAAAGTTTTCGAGACAATAAAATTATTTTTCCTGCATACCAAAAAAATGCAGGTGATGGTGAATTAAAAAATTTAGGTAAACTCCAGATGCCACAAGCAAATATCAAGCTGGACTAGTCCAGAGTAAACAACTGGTTCTATTGCCAAAAATACAATTAATGTAAAATTTTGAAATCGAGTGATGAGGAGTATTATAAATGTCAAAACAGAAAAATATCAAAACTGTAAAGTTTAACAAAAACATGTTAACAACCGCTGTAAGTACTGCACTAATGGTCAATGGTGTTGCTTGGTCTCAAGCAAATGATGATCAACAAGTACAAGATAAAAAAGGAGTTGAGGAAATTATAGTAACGGCCAATCGCCGTGAACAATCTATCGATGATGTGCCTTACAATATATCGGCCGTTTCTGGAGACTTCTTGGTTAAAGCACAAATAACTGACACAGCTGAGCTGATGCGCAGTATTCCAGGTGTTGCTGTTGTAGATCGCGGACAAAGAAATTCAGGTGTTATTAATGGCATCAACATAAGGGGCTTGAATGTGGATGGCTCTGCATTTGGGGACTACCAACTATCAACAGTTCCGACAGTATCCACCTATGTGAATGAAACTCCTATATATGCTAATTTTGTTCTTAAAGATATTGATAGAATCGAAGTGTTGCGCGGACCACAAGGTACGTTATACGGCTCAGGTTCTCTGGGGGGAACAGTTAAATATATATTGAATAAGCCAAAGATTGGCGAGTTCGAAGGAAGGGCCACAGCTGGTTTAAGTTCAACAAATGGTTCAAGTGGCACCAGTTGGGATGCTGATGTCATGCTGAATTTTCCAGTTGGAGATAATTTTGCCATTCGTATCGTTGGTGGGCGAATGGATTACGCGGGCATTACCGACTATACCAATGTCTATGAACTGGATCAAAATGGCGTGCCATTAGCTCCGGATGGCCCCCTAGGAGCTGCATCGGTTGTTAAATCAGTCAAAGATGCTGACTTTGTTACTGTCAATCACGCCCGAATTTCGGCACTTTTTGAACCAACAGATAATTTTTCTGCGTTGCTTTCTTATCAAACTCAATCCGACAATATTGGTGGCAGAAGGCAACCCACCCGTGGATCAAATGGTTTTGGCGAGCCTTATGGAGACTACGAAAATGGTTCTGTTTTGCTAGAACCATCAACCAGAGAAGTTGATTTGACCAGTTTAGAAATGGATTTAGACTTAGGGTTTGCCACACTGACCAGTAGCTCTTCTACTTATGACCACACTGGCGATAGCATCAGTGAAAACACAGGGTTTTATGCTCAAAATGGCTGGCTAGCAGCCTTTTATTACAACTACCCACGTCCGATGGCAGAAGCGGTTCGCAATTACAGTGACTCCGCTTTTGTTCAGGAACTAAGGTTGGTCTCCAATGGAGACAATACCCTTGACTATACTGTTGGGCTTTTCTACCAAAATCAAGACTTACAAGGAACACAAGAAAGTTATTTACGTGGCTTTCAGGCATGGGCGGATGCTGCTTTTGGCCCCGGTGTTGTGGTTGATGACAACGATTTTTCTTATCTGCGCGATCAAAACTTTAAGGACTTATCCTTTTTTGGTGAAATGAGTTATCATTTTAGCGATGATTTTACCGTAACTATTGGCGCAAGAAGATATGATACAGATTTCATCAATGACACAGCCATGAATGTGGGGTTATATAGTTCTTTTAACATCAGTGATACGGCTCATTTTGAAGAAAACGAATCGGGCACTCTATTTAAAGCCAATTTTTCCTACAACTTGTCCGATGATGCCATGCTATATGGTACCGTTTCTGAAGGTTTTAGACGAGGAGGCGCCAACGCCGTACCGGTATCGGGTATCTTCGCCGAAGATGCTGCTTGGCAACTATTTAATCCCGACACCAATACCAACTATGAATTTGGAATAAAAGGCAACCGCAATGGTGTGAGTTATAATGTATCTTTATTTTATGTCGATTGGCAGGATATTCAAATCAATACAGCGACAACCAACTGGGGATTTTTTGCTGCACAGAATGGCGGGACTGCTAAAACTTCTGGACTTGAAGCAGAAATTCATGGCTACTTTGGTGAAGAAAATCAGTGGAAATATGATGTAGGTTATGCGTATGTTGATGCCAAGTTAACTGAAAATGTCTATGCCCCCAGTGACCCGAATCAGCAATTTCCTGTCGCATTAGATGGAACCAAGTTGCCCGGTTACCAAAGAATACATTGAATATTGCTTTATCTCATGGCCAAACCTTAAGCAATGATTGGTATTGGTTCAATCGATTCTCCTTGTATTATCAATCTTCAACTGAAAATGCCATCAGCACATCCCCTCGATTTGCTCAAACACTTGATGGTTTTACTCTGTTAGATATGATGAGCAGCATCAGTTACAATAACTGGACGGGTACTTTATGGGTGAAAAACATTGCCAATGAAGAAGGCAGTACTGGAGTCTTCAAAGAAGAATATATGGGTACTTCACCCGCTCAAAACTATTTTGGCAATGGTTCCAAACAGTTTATTTCTCTGCCGAGAACTGTCGGCTTTACTCTATCCTATGAGTTCTAAAGGAAAAAGTGCAATCCCAGATGTCAATGGTGTTATTCAACAAATTCTACAGTTACTGAAACTAGGACGAGTTGATGACGCCATTGCTTTCTGCCAACAAAATATCAACAATTATCCACAGCAATTAGAGTTTAAAATTGTTTTAAGTCATGCCTATCAACAAAAAGGACTGTTTGATGAAATGCTTGCTGTTGCCCAAGAAGCATATGACGAAGCAAGCGAGATTGATGCTAGCCATTTCGCAGCTGCAGTTAGATATATAGAATGTGCAATCTATTGTAGCCAAGTCGGCAAAGCCATATATTTGAATGACAAATTGGCAAAACAGCACTCCAAAGATGCAACAAAGTTAGCAAAAATTGCAGAGCTTTATTTACATCTGGGTCAACATCAAAAAGTAACAAAAATACACCAAAAGACAGTAGATTTAATGCCCAATAATCCGATTTACCTCTACAATTTAGCAGCAGCTAAAATCAATACGGGTGAATTATTAGACAGTCAAAAATTACTCAAACGACTCATTCAGATTGCACCAAAAGATTTTGATGCTTACAATATGCGTAGCGGGCTTACTACTGCCAACCAAGAGAAAAATCACACTGTTGAATTACAGAAATTATTGCTGCAAAACCCCAACAATTCAAAAGCCGCTATTACTCTTGGCTTTGCTCTGGCTAAAGAATATGAAGACTTAGGCGACCATCAAAAATCTTGGCCTTATTTACAGAATGCAAATACAACCCGCAGAAACAATTTATCTTACCGTATTGAGAACGATGTTGATTCCATCAAGCATATCATGAAAACAATCAACCAAGATACTTTATCTCAAAGCGAAACCAGCAATAGCAAACATGCGCCCATCTTCATCGTCGGACTGCCCCGTTCTGGAACCACATTAACAGATAGGATTCTATCCTCCCATATTCAAGTATCCAGCCTTGGAGAAATCAATGCTCTTGCTTTTGCGTTGATGCACTGTGTTGGAGAACACAAAGGAAAAAATCAACTTATTGAAAAATCTGTCAAAATAAATTTTAATGAATTGGCCAAAAAATATACGCAAGCCACTCGCGGCTATGGAATGACTGAAAAGTACTTAATTGACAAAACTCCGTTGAATTTTCTTTATCTTGGTATCATCAAAAAAGCTTTTCCAAGTGCAAAAATTATTCATGTTAAACGGCATCCAATGGACAGTTGTTACGCCATTTATAAAACATTATTCCGCATGGGCTACCCTTTTTCTTACAGCCTTGGTGATTTAGCAAGTTATTACATTAGCTACACCAAAATCATGCAACACTGGGAAAAGTGCTTTGATAATGCCTTTTATGAATTAAATTACGAAGATTTGGTCAATGATACTGAAAACACAGCAAAAAAACTGTTAGATTACTGCCAACTTAAGTGGACACCCGAGGTTTTAGCCATGCAAAAAAACAACACGCCAACTGCTACTGCCAGTGCGGTACAAGTTCGTCAAAATATTTATACCACTTCTGTGGCCAAATGGAAAAACCATTCCAAGCAATTACAAGGATTAAAATTCCAACTAGAACAAGCAGGCATAAACTGTGACTAAACTTTATCCATTAATTTTATTGTGTTTTTCGATCGGCTTTTGTAGCCCAATATTTTCAAAGAATTTGACCCTTGATGATTATTTACAGGACACTACAACTCAAATAAGACCGCTTAACACCGCAGCTTTTATTAAACCCAAAGATGCGGGCACTCTTAGTTCTGTTTTCAACCTGAACTTTACCATCAATTCTATTTTGGATAATAGCTATTTTGATGTCATTAAAGATGATTATAAAACCGCTAACAAACCTCAATACAAGATAGCTACACTTCCAAACATAACTATTCAACTTGAAAGTGAAGGAGAAAAAATTTACCCCAAAAGCACTGCTTTTGCACCCAACCTCCATCCACAATGGGAATGGCAAATTTCAGCAGGAAAAATTTGGCAAGAAAATCACCCGCCCTATTTAACCAAAATTGTATTGCCTTTTTCTTTACAAGAACGCAATGCCAATTGCACCCACAATGGTTACATGGTTCTAGCAAAGTCCACTGAAAAAAATGGCAACAATTGGCGTGGTTATTTCCAAATCACGGCAGAAACCTGTGCTTATTTGCAATTTGATTTGGCTGCTCACTTGAAAGTAACTACAACACAGGCTTTAAATTCTTTCGCCCACAAACCAACCAATCAAAGCCCAGTATTTACTCTTGATGATTTAAAGAAGGATTATCCACAGTTAAATACACAGAATCTTTTACCAAAAAAACCAACAACTAATACCACAAGTGGACTAGTGGTTAATGGCAAGCATTATCAAATTAGCTGCCAGAATCGCATGGGCGAAGATCCCTATTGTTCACAATTGGCCTTACCCTCATATTCTACTGCCAAGAGCCTTTTTGCTGGAACGGCATTGATGCGCTTGGAGAAATTATACCCATCAATATCCAAAGTCTCAGTTAACAAGATTATTCCACAATGCGACAAAGAAAGCTGGGAAAATGTCAGTTTAGGAGATTTAATCAATATGCGCACTGGCAATTACCTCAGCAAGAAACCCCACGTGGATGAAAATTCTTCACGTATGCTTGATTTCTTTTTGGCACAAACACATCAACAGAAACTGGAAATGGCCTGCTCAATGTTCAAACACAAAAGTAAAGCTGGGAAATA
>JAJRQG010000148.1 GCA_024280395.1 Gammaproteobacteria bacterium
AGAAAACTCAGGGAACATATTAGATAAATATTGGTCTATTCTTATTCCTGCATCACAGGGAGTAACAGTACAACTTTGTGTGATTATTTGCTTGTTTTGTTGGTTCATGACTGTATTTTACAGTATTATGTCGTTGTTTTTGAAAATTGGTCACTATTTATATGAGAAAAATCACCACCATTGGATTTGTTATGCTGTTACTTGTTGGGTTCTCTGCATGTAAGAAATCTAACAAAAAAGAATCCGTTGAAGTTACAAGGTTTTCTGCCGAAACGTTGTACAACAAATCCAAAAAATACATGGATCTAAACATATGGGACAACGCCATATTGAATTATAAAAATTTAAGGAACCAATATCCTTTTGGTCGATATGCAGAACAGGGATCACTTGAGCTTGCCTACAGTTATTATAAGAACTATGAGATGGAACTGGCCATTTCTACACTTGAAAGATTCATAAAAAATTATCCTGCACATGAGTATTTAGATTATGCCTATTATCTAAAAGGTTTAATTTATTTTGAAAGCGAGCGCGGCTTAATGCAAAGAATCAAATCTGATGATGCAACAGATAGAAATCAAGAAAATGCCAAACAATCTTTTGTAGCTTTAAAAACATTTTTAGAAAAATTTCCAAATAGCAAATATGCCCCTGATGCTGAACTTCGCATGATTTATTTACGCAATCAACTGGCAGCTTATGAATTACAAGTGGCTAAATACTACTTGCGTAGAAAAGCTTATGTAGCAGCCATTAATCGCAGCAAATATGTTATTGAGTCCTTCCAAAAAACCGCTGCTGTATCTGATGCTTTAGCCGTAATGATTGAAGCCTATACTCAACTTGGCGAAAAAGAATTGGCTTCTTCAAGCTCCTTAGTTTTACAGGCTAACTACCCCAATCACAGTTACCTCAAAGGGGAAGAAATAGATTTAGATACTAAATTATTTTCTATAAAAGATTTGTGGATTTTCAGTAAGAAACAAAAATAAACCATGGATATATTATCAACCACAATTTTGTTGTTTTTGATCCTTGATCCTTTGGGCAATATTCCTATTTTTCTCAGTTATTTAGAAAAAAGCAAAAAACGCTATAAGGTATTGGCACGAGAATTAATTCTTGCGTTAATTATTTTGTACGTTTTTTTATTTTTTGGGAGACAGTTCCTTGAAGCCCTAAATTTAAAACAAGAAGCTGTGGCTATTTCGGGTGCAATTATTTTGTTTATTATTGCCATTCGTATGATTTTCCCAAGTAGCAAGCAATATGGAGATGAAGAAATTGAAGGAGACCCTTTGTTGGTTCCCTTGGCAATTCCTTTGGTGGCAGGACCATCTATATTGGCAACTTTAATCCTATTGGTCAGTCAACATCCTGAAAAACTAAAAGAATTTTCTATTGCTCTCTTTATTGCTTGGTTTCTATCAGCAATAATTTTATTCTCAGCTACAGCCATGCAAAAGTACCTAGGGAAACGTGGCATGATTGCGATAGAACGATTGATGGGAATGGTATTGATTGCCGTTGCAGTTCAGATGTTTTTAAATGGTATCAAAAGCTTTTTAACAGACGTATTATAAGTAGAAAGTTGGGAATCTCTGAAAATAGATATTCTTTATTTTCAGAAATTCTGTCGATTTCTTTAGGGTTGATGTGACTATTATTGTCGTACTCCTTCAATAACCACGTTCAATTCCAGAGCCGTAGAGGACTTTCCTAAATATTTATTCATACCATAGTCTTTTAATATGATTGACATGGTCGCTTCAAGCCCTACTCTATAACCACCCCACGGGTCTTTTCCTTCACCAATTTTTTGAATGGGAACAACAATGTTTTTTTCAACTCCGTGTAAAGTAAATTTACCCGTTACCGTTCCTTTGCCTTTTTCATCTAGATTAAATGATTCACTGATAAAGGTTGCTTCGGGATATTTGTCTGTTCTCAGTAATCCTCTTGCTCTTAAGTGTGAATCTCTTTCTGCATGATTGGTATTAACACTACTTGTCACTACCTTCATGGTTATTTTAGAATCGTTGGGCTTCTTTGCGTCGTATACAAATTCCCCTTCAAATTTGTCAAACCTTCCCAACAACCAAGAAGTTCCTAGATGAGATATTTTAAAATTGACTGAAGCATGCATGCCTTGTATGTCTATCTTATATTTTGCTGCGATTGATGCACTGCTCAATACCAGTAACATCCCAGCTGTTATTAATAATGTTTTAAGCTTCATAATTTTTCCTCATTTAAAGTTTAATATTCTGATCAAAGTTTGATCTTTATTGATAAAATGGTGTTTAAGTGCGGCCATTAGATGCAGGCCAGCAAGGACAATTAATATTGTGGTTGAGTATTCATGGATATCACCGGCCAGTTCTGATTGAGCCTCACCTAAAGAAATCAATGCAGGTATATCAAACCAATCAAAGAAACTGATTCCCGCATCTTCTGCTGTCGAAATTAAATAACCACTGATACAGCAGATAAATATGAAAATATACAATATAATTTGCAGGCTTGTAGCCAGTTTAACTTCCAGACCTGTATGGTTGCTAATTGGCAACACTTTTGGAGAATAAAGTTTCCATAACAAGCGTATTATTAATAAAAATAGAAGGGTTAAACCAAAGCTTTTGTGCCACCATGGAGCAATATGATAATAGGAATCATAATAATCCAAATCAATCATATATTTACCCAATATGAATAGACCAATGATGACAGTAGCCATTATCCAATGCAAAAGTATGGCTATAAGTCCAAACCGGTTGTTTGTATTGTGAAGTTTCATTTAAAGTTATCCCGTTAACTTATCTATTGTATCAGGGTTCGACAAGTCATGTTCCGAGGTATTTATTATTTTTACAACGGTTATACCAATAAAACCCATGATATGTTTTAAATAAACCGAAGAAAAATCATGGCTGCTGCCAATTTCGGTCCCGCCAGAGGAGATTACAATGTAGGCCTGTTTGTTTTTTAAAAATCAAAAGGGGAACTCTGTTTCGATAAACATAATAAATGCAATGGTTTCAATTAATAGAGACTTCTTGTGTCATTCCGCGGTTGCAGGATTGATCATAATTAGCATGGCGAGTTTTATTTGCTCTAAATATATCAAAAACAAACAATTGGTGCCGATTCTTAAAGATTATTTCTTGCCTTCGATTTTTCCGGTTCATGCTATTTATCCCCAAACTCGGCACTTAAGCAGAAAAGTTCGGATGTTGATTGATTTTTTAGCCAATTATTTTAAAAATCAAGCCCTTTCAGTTTGTACCAAGTCAACTTCTTTTCTTCTGGGAAAGTCAACATGTCGGCTATTTTTGAAAGGTGAATAATATTTTGAGAGTCTGTTAATCTAACATCATCGAAGATCAATTGGTGCGTTTTGAGGTTGACCACAACTACTCCATGGCTTTTAACTTCTAGCTGATTTTTATCAAGGGTTACTGCTTTGGCCAGTAGGATTTTTCTAAGCAGTTCTTTTTCTTCACGATTAATCTGTGGTTGCTCAGCTTGATTACTGTCATCATTGTTTAATTGCCAGTAAGTTAATCCCAATTCTTGACAGGCCTTTTGATTCAACTCAATCATCGAAGATCCTGCGCCAATTGAGCAACCATTTGTTCGAGCATTTTGCCTATGGATTTTGCAAAATTTGGAATACTGTTACTTTCCAGTGAGCTTTCTAAAATGTAAGTTTTATTAAGAACCGGTATTCCTTGCAAGTTGGTTGCAATGAATTTTATTTCTAATATGGCTAAGCTTTGTTTTTTTTCAAGTTTCAAAATTTGGCTATTTAAAATCAATTCAACTTCTTGAGATGAACTTGGGAATATTTTCAACAGATAATTATGCAACAATACTTTTGGCGAATCTAACCAAAAGTTATAGTGCATTTGTTTTAATGCACCCTCAGAGTCTTGAACCACCATGGGGCGATTGCCAATAATACCCATTGCGGTAGGTCTTTTTGCCACAATATTTTTATCAACAACATTACTGGCTTCAGGAAACCTATAGTAGAGCTTTTCTGTTGCTTTTTTGCCTGATGAAGAGCAAGCTGAAATCAGTAAAATTAATAATAAGGGTGTTAAATTTTTCATAAGTCTTCATCCGCCACTTTAGATTTCCCTTCAAAGATTAAAGTTGATGGGTTTCTGCGTATTATTTCTGTGGCTTCATTCATGTTCATGCTGGCACTTTCAATTTCATTGCCAATGGTTTCTGCTTTTACAGAAAAAGCCTCAAGCATCTGAATACTGATGTCTAACATGGTTGCCACTTTGTTGTCGCTGTTGTTAATCATCTGTTTACCCGAGTCAATCAGACTGTTTACATTATTGACACTGGTTTCAACCCAGCCCCCAGTGGCTGATAATTTGGTGGTTAAATTTTCTAGGTTTACTATGATTTGGTCGATGCCAGCAAGGTTTTCTTCATCCAACAATTTGTCGGCAGTTTTTACCAGTTTATTTATGTCTTTAACTAGCAAGTCAATAGAGGTAAGGATCTTAGGAATTTGTAATTCAAGAGACTTAGTAAGTGTGTCAGTTCTTTCATAAATTAAATCAAACAATGGCTTAACCTTTTTTTCATTTAGCTCACCAAAATCATCGGCAAGTTTTATCATGGTACCCATAATATCATCACCCATCGCTCCTTTTATTTCTGAGCCTGGAACAACATAACTTTGCTCAGAACCAGCATGTATACCTAAGGACATGTCAGAAAGCAATCCACTTGATTCGATTTTTGTAATGCTATCAGTGGGTACTTTCCAACCTTGGATCAATGAATATTCAATTTTAAATACCAACTTCTCATCGACAGTCTCAGGTGTAATGTCTTCAACTTGCCCTACTCGGTATCCTTCATAATAAACAGGGTTCCCATAACCCAATCCCGTCACATTTGTGAAATAACTGTAATATGTTTCCGCATCTTTATTTTTGCCACTCATACTGAGCAATAAAAAGATGGAAACACCTCCAATAATAAGGGTGAACAACCCAACCAAAAAATAATTGTTATAGACTCGTTTCATGTGATTGTGTAATTTTCCTGTGTTAATCGTTTCAGGTATTCATCAGGGTCAACTGTATCGTGTCTTGCTCGCCTTTCCAGTAAGTCCTGTACCCGCTTTATTTTCGTGTTTTTTACTTCTTCTACAGTGCCAGTAAATAGATTTTTACCTTGGTCAAGCACGGTAATTTTGTCAGCTATCTTAAAAGCAGAATCCAGTTCATGGGTAACCACAACCATGGTCATACCCATGGCATCACGCAGTTTCAAAATCAAGTCATCAATTTCGGATGCCACAACTGGATCCAGTCCAGCTGATGGCTCATCAAAAAACAACAGCTTAGGATCCATCACAATGGCTCTTGCCAAAGCCGCTCTTTTAATCATACCGCCTGAAAGCTGAGAAGGCATTAGTTTTTGGAAGCCCCCAAGGTTGACTACTTCCAATTTCATCCGGCTAATAATTCGGATTGTGTTTTCATCTAAGTCGGTGAACTCCGTCAACGGAAAAGCCACATTTTCACCAATTGTCATTGAGGAGAACAGTGCGCCATTTTGAAAAGAAACGCCCATATTTCTTAACAACTCATGTTTCTCATGAAACTTTAAAGTATTTAAATCTTTACCCAGCACATTGATTGATCCCGATGTCGCTTGGTACAGCCCCAATATATGCCAGAGCAAGGTACTTTTCCCTGAACCAGATCCTCCCATTATGACTCGAATCTCTCCTTCTTCAACCTCCAAATCAACTCCATCAAGGATTTTTCTCTCTCCGTAGTGGGTAACTAAGTTTTTTACTCGTATTAAATTCTTTTTCATAGGGGTTGAGTTAAAAAGTAACTAAAGGTCATATCCGCTATAACAATCACAGCAATAGAAGCCACCACTGCTGTTGTAGTCGCGCGGCCCACGCCTTCTGCACCGCCGGTTACATTAAAACCTGTTGTTGCCCCTACCAAGGCAATAATTATCCCAAACACTACACTTTTAACCAAACCTTGTGTAACATCTTCTATAACCAACACATCAAAAGATTCTTTTAAGTAAGCCATTAATGACATATCCAACGTATCTACACTAAAAAAAGCTCCACCCAGTATCGCCATAAAATCGGCGATTAAAATCAACAATGGCATAGAAATAATCAAACCAAGCAATGGGGGTAACACCAAATATCTAACCGGTACAACACCCATCACACGCAGAGCATCTATTTCTTGTGAAACCACCTGTGAACCAATCTTTGCAGCCAATGCCGCACCGGAACGCCCTGCGATAATGATGCCAATAATAAGAGGAGAAAACTCTCTGGTGACTGACTTAGCAATCGCCAACAAGACTTGTGACTCAGCCCCAAAATCAGCAAAAGCATATAGCAATTGAATCGACAACATCACCCCAACCACAAACGCCAACCCCATAACAATAGGCAAAGCATCGAAGCCAATTACTCTAACTTGTTCGACCACTTGAGCAAGTTTCAATTTCTGTTTGTATTTTCTTCCAAAAAACAACCAATAAAAACAGTCTAAAAACAACCTTATGGCAAAACCAAGGCGTTCAACTGCCAATACAACTTTTGAACCAATATTTTCAACCAAAACTTTCATTAAATAATGGTGAAAACCTTATCCAACCTGGCCAACTCCATAATAGCTTTAACTTGTTTACTGGGGTTGGTCAATACAAATTCTTTATGGTTCGACTTAGAAAATTGTAACCCTTCTACCAGAGAAGCAATACCAGAAGAATCAATGTAACTAACTCCGGACAAATCTACATAGACTTTGGGGTTGGTTTTCAAGGCGGCCAGAATTGTTTTTCTTAAACCTTGTGAGTTGGATAAATCTATTTCACCGGTGGCATAGACTATACAGCCGTCTTCTACTTTTTCAAATTTAATTTCTTCCATACATAAGCTATGATTATAAACTCTATTAAGTTTATCACAGAAGTTGAAAGAATCATCTAATGCAAATATAAATTTAGAATTTAACGATATTTCTTCCGGCTTCTTTTGCTTCGAATAATACTTTATCGGCCCTTATGAATAGGGATTCAAAATTATCGGTTTTGTTCATTTGTGCAATACCAATACTGACTGTAATAGTTAGCGATTGGTTTTTATCCCCAAAATCATACAAAGCAATTTTATTTCTTAAAAGATCCAATGACTTATAAGCACAGTCAATATCAATATCTTTGAGCAAGATTAAAAACTCTTCGCCTCCCCATCTACCTATACTGTCCCCTTTTCTAGTCTGCTCTGATAATAACTGGGCAAATGATTTTAAGATCTTATCCCCAGTATTGTGCCCATGCTTGTCATTTATCCCTTTGAAATAGTCTATGTCTAATACGGCCAAACACAGGTAAGACACTTGTTTTTGGCTAATTAATATTTCTTTGGCAATGATTTCGTGACATAATTTTCTATTAGGAATTTCGGTTAAGTCATCAGTCAAAGAAACAGCTTTGAAATTCTCCATCCACTTTTTACTGCCTATGTAAATGAAAGCTGCTGCCAATATTAAGGTCGTTTTTTCCATAAGTACGGTATACAAAATACTATGAATAAAAATTTGATCAATGCTGTCAACGAAATATGAAATGAACAACAATAAATACCCTACACTCAAAGATTTGTAAAAATCAAAAGTCATGTAAGCTTGAATGGCATAAAGTAAAAAAACAGCGCAAATTGAAATGACGAACTCTAAAACTAAGTTGTAATAATTGACGTGCTTAAAGGTGTCAAAAAGAAAATAACTAATACTGATTAGAACAAGCTGAATGAATATTATTTTTAGTATAAATATTGATTGTTGCTTTTCGATGACCCTGTCCTTTCTTGAGATTCATGACGCAATAAAGTATACTTCATAATCATTTCAAGGGGTTGAATTAATTGGATGCTCAACACTTGTTTACAATGCAAGTTTAGCTATTTCAACCTGACTGTCTTAATAAGAATAGGCTCAATAGGTACATTTTGTGCGCCCAGTTTATTACTATAACCTACATTACTTTTTGCAATGGCTTGCAACACATCCATTCCTTCTATCACTTCTCCAAAAACAGTATATCCCCAGTTTTTTACATTTGGGTCCAAAGATGGCGTGTCGGTTAAATTGAAATAGAACTGGGAGGTAGCAGAATGTGGATCATCATACCTAGCCATAGCAATAGTTCCAGTGATGTTTTTAAGTCCGTTACCAGATTCATTGAATATTTTGTCACACTCTGTGATTGAATCAAGTTTTTTGTTGAAACCACCTCCTTGAATCACAAAATCTTTTTCTACTCGATGAAATATTGTATTATTGTATAAACCAGATTGCATATAATATAAAAAATTATTCACCGTAATGGGCGATCTGTTGCGTTCTAATTCAACGATAATATTTCCCATTGAAGTTTCTATCACCACCTCTGGAAAAATATTATCAGGATAGAGTTGTGAACCGTCACATGCTTTTGAGTTTTCATTAAAACTAAGTAGTAAAATCAAGATTAACAATTGTCTAAACATTTAATTCTCCGCCGATATGACTTGCAACCATTGGCCAACACTAAAGCGAGGCAATGCCAATAAAATTATTTTAAGGTGTCCTTTGCTTTTATTCAAGCATCTGTTGGCAATAGTTTGGCCTTGCAATTGAGTAGATGAATTAACACAAGGGTCTTTTAGAGCCATTCTCTTAAGCATCAATGTCAACTCTTCATCATCAATCATTGGCAACAATTTCTTCCTTACTTCATGGGCACAGTTAGCATCAATGTTGGGGCATTTTCTGAAATCAACTTTACTGGGCTCTAAAAACAATTCTTCTCTTTGAATGATACGGATTGGCGGAGAAACCTCATGCCGATATACTTGGTTAACGTAAAGCCAAATCATGATTTTATTTAATATAGCTTGATGAGTCTTACGCATATTTGGTAAAAATTGTTTTATATATTCTACCTTTTGATCAATTACCCATAAATTTTCAGAATGGATATCCAAAAATAAATCGATAAGATTATGGGTGTTTTCTGTGACCCTGATTTGTGTCAAGAGCAACCCTACCTCAGAAAAAATTTTATTGTGTAAAGCTGAAGCCAGCATCTCTTTGCTATCTGGTTTATTAACTTTTTTGTTGCTACATGCACCGATTATTAATATTACAACAATCAGTAAAAGAAATTTCTTATTTGGCATCTTGGTTCTAAATACTGGCTGATAATTCATCAATATGATGGTGCAACCAAGTGATTTGTTGAATTGTTTCAGGGACACGTAGTCCTCTGGTTCTACTTAAATCAATCAACGCTTCATCAATTTGCATGCCTTGTTTAATTAATAATGAGGCTGCCAACATCCCCGTTCTTCCAATTCCAGCATAACAATGAATAGCAATATTTTTTCCTTGTTGCAAGTCAGACGATAGTTTTTCAACCAAGTGATTAAAAGGCACAATAAACTGAGGAACATCATGGTCCTTGATTTGAAAATTAATAAACTCAATTCCCTGTGCTTCACATTCAAAGCCCTCATTGACCAATAAATGGGTGTTCATTTCTTCAAACTGCAACAACGAAACCAACACATCAACATCTCTGTATTTTAAAAACTCAATATAGGCAGATAATTGTTCGCCGCCAACAGGCTTTGGCATCATGGTTATAGAACCTTTTTCCAATACATAACAGAATAAACTTTTGTCCCATTGCTTATACAAAAAAACCTTTTCTGAATCGTTAGATGTATTAATCATAAATAAAATTGATTATTGCGTAACAAACACTCATGATATACGTTATTAAGCCAAAACAATAGGAAAATAAAGCGTCAATGAACATTTGGTTCAGACTACAAGTCAACTCCAATAAAAATGGTTTATATGCAGTATGTTACCAAATGCTTAAGAACAGCTTGGAAGCAGAAGAGGTAGTGCAAGATAGCTTTGTAAAGCTGTGGCAGGCCAAAGAGAAAGGCGACAAACAAAGTAAAGCTTGGTTGTACCAAGTGGCTAAAAACCAATGTTTAGATTTATTAAGAAGAAGACAACATGAAATGAAATACCAACAACACAATTTGTTGAATGAAAAAACTGTCCGCTCAGCCTGTGATGAATTGCTTAATGCAGAACTTTCTGACCACATAAGTTCGGCCATTGAAGAGTTAAATGAGCCTTATAAATCATTGATTGTGTTGCGTGAAATAAGTCAACTAAGTTATCAACAATTGGCCGATGTACTGAATTTAAACGTAGCACAAATCAAGGTATACTTATACAGAGCAAGAAGCACCTTAAAACAAAAATTAACTGACATGAAATAGAATGATGAATAATAAACACATACAAAAAGAACTGGATCATTATTTTGATTGTGCACGCAATCAAAAATGTCCTCAGAGTATGAAGAACAATCTTTACAACAAAATAGGCTTAAATTCAAAAAGCCACTCCTGGTTTTCTCAAAGAATTGCAGTGGCTGGTTTATCGTTGGTATTTGTATCTTCTGTAATCTTTAAAGTTTCCAATGATCACCAAATACAACAAGACAACCTAGCGCAAGCAGAGGTTGAATTACAAATTGCTATGCATTATATTAATCAGATTTCCATGAAATCGCTGAGCGCAATCAATACCAACGGAATAAAGCCCGCAATTATCAAACCACTGGCACGAACTTATGCCTCCTTATAACTGGAAAACAACACAATGAAACATCTAATACAACTATTGTTAATCAATCTTATGTTACTTATAACACCCAAAGTGATTGCACAAGCTGAAAACGATTCATTTGAAAGCTTAATTGGTTCACAGCCAACAGTTGAAATCAATCTTGGTGCAATGATGCTAGGACTCTTATCTTCTGCCACAGAAAGTGAAGAGGGAATATCTTCAATTCTTTCAGGGTTAGACTCAATAAAAGTGACCGTCTTTGAACTCGGAAAAACCAATAAAATTGATTCCATTAAATCGAAAATTAATGTTTTGGCAGATTTGAGAGTATCTTCTGGGTATGAAAAACTGGCCACTGTTCGCGAAGACGATTCATTGGTCTATATTTTGGCTAAAATGAACGATAAAAACTTTAAAAGCCTCAGTGTTTTTGCCTTAGATGACGATGATGAATTGGTGTTAATTGAAATCAATGGAACCATCTTATTATCTCAACTAGGAAAATTAATGGAGCATTTTGATGTTGATTTAGACATTAATGGCCTAAAATTGAAAAAACAAAAGGAAAAAGACCAATAAAAAGTTTACAACCGCAATCAATGCGATTAATATACGCCGTTCAATTTTTATAGCAGTTTATTCTCGTAAGTAAGCGCTAGATTTTAGGAAAACATTATGAAACAAGGTATACACCCAGATTACAGAGACGTTGTATTTCAAGATTTATCATCTGATTTTAAATTCTTGACTCGCTCAACTATTAATACGAAAGAAACCATCAAGTGGGAAGATGGTAACGAGTATCCATTGGTTAAAGTGGAAATCTCATCGGCATCACACCCTTTCTACACAGGTAAGCATAAAATGGCTGATTCTGGTGGACGTGTTGATAAATTCCGTCAGAGATACGGAAGAAAGTAACAACGCTGAAAATGATAGGCTAAAAAATAATCTAATTATTTTTAAAAACCCGATAAGTCGAAAGATTTATCGGGTTTTTTTATTTCTAATTAATTCGTTTTAAGTTAAAATAGTAAAATCAATATTGCGTTAGTTATTATTTCACAACAAATAACAATCAAACGTATGTTTTAAACAATATAATTGGGGAAATCCATGAGCAATAAACACGTCACAATAAATATTCCAGGAAGTGATACTTCTGTAGATCTGCCCGTTATTGAAGGGTCAATGGGTCCGCCAACTTTCGACATCAAAACCTTACACAAAAATACTGGATACTTTACCTATGATTCTGGTTTTGCTGCAACAGCAGCCTGTCGCAGTGCCATAACATTTATTGATGGTGGCAAGGGCGTACTGTTGTATCGCGGCTACCCTATTGAACAATTAGCAGAACATTCAAATTTTGTAGAAACTTCATACTTACTATTGAACGGTGAATTGCCCAGTAAAGAACAATACACCGATTTCGATAACGAAGTAAGGTATCATACAATGGTACATGAAAAGATGAAAATGTTGATGCAAGGCTTCCAGTATGACGCACACCCTATGTCAATGATGGTGGGAGTAGTTGGGTCTTTTGCAGCCTTTTATCATGACTGGATGGACATGAGTGATGTAGAGCACCGAAAATTAGCAGCGGTAAGGTTGATAGCTAAAATGCCAACCATTGCGGCTTCTGTTTATAAAAACTCTGTAGGACAACCATTTGTCTACCCCAGAAATGATTTGGGGTTCACTGAAAGATTGTTACACATGATGTATGCTGTTCCATCTGAGCCTTATGAACCAAACCCAGTAGCTGCCAAGGCTTTGGATTTATTGTTTATGTTACACGCTGACCATGAACAAAATGCATCAACATCAACGGTTCGATTGGTCGGTTCAACTGGAGCCAATCCATTTGCCTGTGTTTCTGCTGGTATTGCCTCTCTTTGGGGGCCTGCTCATGGCGGAGCCAATGAAGCGGTATTAAATATGCTTGATGAAATTGGCGATGTATCAAATTGTGACAAATATGTGGCCAAAGCCAAAGACCGCAATGATCCGTTTAGATTGATGGGTTTTGGACACAGAGTTTATAAAAACTTTGACCCACGCGCGACTATTATTCGCAAAGCTTGTCATGAAGTCTTGAATGAATTGGGTGTTAATGACCCGCAATTAGAATTGGCAATGAAACTAGAAGAAATCGCATTGAAAGATCCGTATTTTGTTGAGAAAAAACTCTATCCAAATGTCGATTTTTATTCAGGCATAATCTACAAAGCTTTAGGCATACCTAAACAAATGTTTACCGTTATGTTTGCCATTGCTCGTACTGTTGGTTGGGTTTCTCAATGGTTGGAACAATACGAAACACCAGACACGCGTATTGGACGTCCTCGTCAAGTCTATACTGGTCCAACAACCCGTGATTATCAGGACATTTCAAATAGATAAATCCGTAATATTAAGATTGGAATTATTGGGTCTAAATCCAATGGATTTAGACCTTTTGTTATCTGCCAATCCCGAATACCAGATAGAACTGTTTGACAGGCAACTTTCTTTGTTCCATAAAAAAGACAAGCACCATGTTTTTGTTGACTTCAATTCCAAACAACTAAAATTCCGTTCACAAGCCCACTTAAACGCAGAACTCATCATCAAAGCTGTATTGGGAAAAAAGAAACAAACCACAAGCATCATGGATTGCACCGCAGGATTCGGCAAAGACAGCTATTTGATGTCACTGACAGGCTCAAAAATCATTGCCTATGAAAACAACCCATTGATGTATGCCTTGTTAAAAGACGGTTTAAACCGAGCAGAAATTGACAACATATCCTTGCGTAAAATCGATGCACTAAGAGAAGTGAAAATCACCAATTGTGAAGTCATCTATATCGACCCCATGTATCCTGCCACCAAAAAATCCGCCAAAAACAATAAACAAATGATGTTCCTACAAGCCTTTGTTGGACACCAATCGGAAATGGCAGAAGAATTGTTCATCCAAGCCAAACAATCTGCCGCTAAAAAAATAGTAATCAAACGTCCAGTAAAAGCCGCTTTTGTACTGGATAAAAAGCCTACATCACAGATTATTGGCAAAGCAGCACGATTTGATGTTTATGCGCTGTAGTAATATACTTAGTGACAATTATTTAAAGAATTGAATATATTAAATAATGAAATTTATAATCAAAACAAATTTACTAATATTGCTTACTTGCGTTTTTGGCTGCTCTCCTCTTCCTAAAAAAATATCTCAGTATTTCCCCTTACACAAAGGAGATATTTATCACTATCATGGAAATTACAAAAATAAAAAATATAATGATTATTTGTTAGTACGTTCTTTTACTCTGTCAAATAGGCAAAATTTATTTTATTTTCAAAAAGGCACAACCAAACAAAGCAATACATTATTTGGAAATAATATGTTTGGCAATGGTTTGTATTTCATAAATGGTAATCAACTTTGGACTCTTGAAGCTCTATCAGATTTTGAGTTTTATAAATTAGACTATAACAAAATACAAAAGCTATTACATGAAGATTTATCTGAAGGAAATAAGATAACTTTCATGAGCAATTATAACAATTCAAAAGATACAATCGAAATTTTGCCTTTTGAAGATATCAATGTCCCTGCTGGAAACTTTACAGACTGCTTAAAATTAAAAATTACGACTATTTGGAACAAAGGTGATATTGATGAAAGCTATGTTTGGCTTGCCAAAAATATTGGCGTGATAAAATGGATAAAATCTACAGGAAGAATTGATGAACTTGTAGAATACCAACCCAAACATTAATATAACCACAAACACGTGATTAACAAATTATAAGGTGTCAAGTTTGACCCCCTTACTTTGAATTAAGGCTTTTAATCCAGTAACTATGAATATTATGGGCATTTTGATTGGTGTAGTCATTGTTCTTTCTGAAACGAATAATAAGAATATAAATTAAATTGCATCACCCATTTTTAAACAGATAGATAACATCTGCCGTAAAAGACTTTTTTGTCTATGCAAAAGTGCTACAATATTATCCTTTAATATTATTTAAGCACAAATGAACAGACTCCAATCATTTGCCAAGGGGCAATGGCATACCGCTACTGATAACTTTAAACCTTGTTTTAATGCCTTAAATGGTGAACATATTTTTGATATTTCTTCGGCTGGCTTGGATTATTCGGGCATGTTGGATTATGCCAAAGACAAGGGTGGAAAAGCATTGCGAGCCATGACTTTTCATGAACGGGCTTTAATGTTAAAAGAGTTGGCGTTGTATTTATTAGAGCGCAAGAAAGAATTTTACAAGCTTTCATTTTTAACAGGTGCAACCAAATTGGATTCATGGATTGATATTGATGGTGGCATTGGAACCTTGTTTGTTTATTCGGGCAAAGGGCGCAGGGAGTTGCCCGATCACAATGTATTTGTCGATGGCAACTTGGAAATGTTGTCTGCCAGCGATCAATTTATTGGTCAGCACATCTGTACTTCTCTGCAAGGAACCGCGGTACACATCAATGCCTTTAACTTTCCTTGTTGGGGCATGCTTGAAAAGTTAGCGCCGACCTTATTGGCGGGTGTTCCTGCGATTGTTAAACCTGCATCCAATACCGCCTTTTTAACCGAACACATGTTTCGTGCCATGATTGAATCAAAAATATTGCCTGAGGGTGCGATACAATTAATTTGTGGGTCAACGGGTGATTTGTTACAAAATTTGGACTGTCAAGATGCAGTGGCATTTACCGGCTCAGCAACCACAGGACAGTATTTAAAATCTTTTGAAAATATCACCAAAAATTCGGTACGTTTTACCATGGAGGCTGATTCATTGAACTGCTCCATATTGACACCAGATGCCAAGGTTAATACTCCTGAGTTTGATTTTTATGTTAAAGAAGTGGTGCGTGAAATGACGGTTAAATGTGGACAAAAGTGTACGGCTATTCGTCGAGCGATTGTTCCCCGAGAACTTATGACACCAGTTGCTGAAGCGATTAGTCAAAAATTGGAAAGAATCAAAATTGGCGACCCACAAACCGAAGGTGTAAAAATGGGTTCACTTGCCAGCGAAGACCAAAGAATTGAAGTGAGAGAACGGGTTCAACAGTTATCCAAATACGCACAACTGGTTTATGGAGATCCGAACAATGTTGAAACATGGGGTGCAGATAGCCAAACGGGTGCATTTATTACTCCCATTTTGTTGGCGTGTGACAATCCAATAGAAGATACCGAAGTTCATGACATTGAGGCCTTTGGACCAGTTAGCACTTTGATGCCCTATGATTCATTGGACGAAGCCGCACAGTTGGCCAATATGGGTCAAGGTTCATTGGTGGGTTCAATCTTTGGGCATGACGATGATACTGTTTCAGAATTGGTCATGAATACCGCCAGTTTCCATGGTCGAATGGTGTTGATTAACCGCGACAGTGCTGAATTTTCAACAGGTCATGGCTCACCGCTGCCACACATGACCCACGGCGGCCCAGGGCGAGCAGGTGGTGGAGAAGAAATGGGCGGAATCCGAGGAGTCATGCATTATATGCAACGCACAGCTTTACAAGGTTCTCCAACGACCATCAGCAAAATTTGTAACAAATTTATTGGCAATTCTAAAACCTCATTGGCACCAAAGCATCCTTTCAAGTTGTATTATGAGGAATTAGAAATAGGGCAAAACCTGGTTTCAGAATCTAGAACCATCACACTAGATGACATTGAAAAATTTGCAAACCTCAGTGGTGATAAATTTTATGCCCACATGGATGAGAAGGCAGCAGCAGCAAATCCATTCTTCGATGGTCGTGTGGCACATGGTTATTTTATAGTTTCCATGGCAGCGGGCTTGTTTGTTGAACCGTCTCCAGGTCCTGTATTGGCCAATTATGGCTTGGATGATTTGCGTTTTACCGAACCCGTTTATCCTGGTGATGATTTAACAGTAAGATTGACTTGTAAACAAAAATCCTATCGACGCGGTAGGGGCTATGGCGAAGTACGTTGGGACATTGCTATCAGCAATCAAGAAGACAAAGTGGTTGCCGCCTATGATATATTAACCATGGTAGCTTCAAATACTGAACCCTTTAGCGAAGATTAGATTATGCTTAAATATTTTTGTCAATTTTGGTTGTGGATATTTCGCTGGAAGAGTATCAATAATTTCCCCAAAGAACCCCGTTATGTAGTCATTGCATATCCACACACAAGTAATTGGGATTTTCCCTTGGGTATTTTTTATATCATTGGTTCAGGGGTTCCTTTTCGTTATATGGGCAAAGATGCCTTGTTTAAGTGGCCGCAAAAATATTTATTCAAAGCCTTGGGGGGCTTTAGTGTCAATCGCAGTAAAACCACTTCTTTAACCACGCGCATGGCAGAATTTATCAATTCCCAAGATGAAATTGCGCTGGCATTATCACCTGAGGGAACGCGATCAAACATAAAGTATTGGCGCACGGGATTTTATTACATCGCGTTAGAAGCCAAAATTCCCATAGCATTTGCCGTATTGGATTATGAAAACAGAGAAGTTGGCATTAAAGACAGTTTTATGCCCACTGGCGACATTGATGCCGATATGGAAACCATTAAAAATTATTTTTCGGGAACCAAAGGCAAACATCCTGACAAACAAGGACCCATTCAAATAAAGCCAAAATGATATACTTGCATTGCTACCATTTGAATAACTCCAGTAAAGATTATTCAAAAAGTATTTTACTGAAAAATCTATCCCATTACTTAGGAAAAATAGTCACTGCAGAAGATTTAACAAAAAACAAAAATGGCAAACCTGAAATTAAAGGCATATCTTTTTCTATTAGTCACTCAAAAAATAAATTGATTCAAGCCTTCTCCTTTAAAGGGAATCTGGGCGTTGATATTGAATACATCAATACCAATAGGAAAGTAATGGCATTGTCCAAAAGATATTTTCATGAGCTGGAATTTCAATGGTTAAGAACCTTAAACTCGAAACAATCCGTAACCATGTTTTACAATCTTTGGTCAAGAAAAGAAGCCGTTTGTAAAGCACAAGGAGGTCGCTTGTGGTATTATTTACGGGACAATTATTTAGACGAAAACCAGCAGATGACCACTTCAATTAAAGGACTAAAGTTAACCCAGCTAGATACTGTTGCTGATTTCAGTTTGGTTGTTGCGACTGATGATATTGATGCTAGAGTTAAGACTGTATATAAAGTCTCATGAATAAACTATTTGCCATAATTTTTACCATCACCTTTCTGTCTGCTTGTCACCCCAGTAAAGAAACCATCAAAAGGGTCAATGATTTAACCTACATAAAAAAAGACAAGTCTATCAACTGCCCTATAATTGATGAAACTCGGTGTGCCATTGACACCCCTTTGAACAAGCTATATGGGAAAACCAGTGACATTCACAAAGATTATGTTACCTTACTAGAAAAAGGCGAGGATTCTTTATTGTTGCGTTTACACCTGATTAAAGCCGCCCAAAAGAGCATTGACATTCAGACCTTTATTTGGGTAAATGATGATGCTGGTCATTTGATGCTTGCTGAGTTATTAGAAGCTGCAAAACGTGGGGTCAAAGTCAACATTATCATCGATCAGTTGTTCTCCATGGGCAACAGTTGGTTTTTAGCTGAATTGGCCACCTTACATGAAAACTTAACTGTAAAAATGTTTAATCCTACTTTTAATGAAGGGCATACTTCAGCCTTTGATTTTTTCAGTGCCTTGGCGTGTTGTTTGTCCAATTTAAACAGAAGAATGCACAATAAATTATTTTTAGTGGATGACAAATATGGCATCAATGGCGGCAGAAATTATAACGATAGATATTTTGACTGGGATAAATCATTCAATTATCGTGACCGAGATGCATTGGCTGTTGGACAAGTGGCATTTGAAATGAAGGAATCTTTTAATGAGTTTTGGAAATCTCCTTGGGTTGTTCCATTAGAAAACTTAGATGATATAGCCTATAGAATACTTAATAACCAAGAAAAAATATCAGAGTGGGAACTGCCGCAGAAACCCAAAGCCAGCATGCTTAATTTGAATGCCTATGATTACCAACTGATCGAACAAAAATTCATAGATACAGCAATTGCCGTTGATAACATTGTTTACTTTAGTGATTCTCCTAAAAAACTTTTCTTAAGAAACAGAAGTGCCAAAAAACAATACAAGCAAATGAGCTTGAAAATCAAGGAATTGATTTTGTCTACTGAGAAAGAATTATTAATGCAAACGCCCTATTTGGTATTAAGCCGTAAAGCCTATAGAGCATTAAAATCTTTGCGTAAGAAGAAGCCCGAAGTTGAGATAACCGTTTCAACCAATAGTCTTTCTTCAACCGATGCCTTTTATGTTTATGCCATTTCTTTTAAGCACAAAAAAAAATATTTAAAAAACATACAACTCACTATTTATGAATACAAACAAACTCCTGAATATAAATCTGAGATGTTTGTTAAAAAACACACCTCCAAAAAAACTCGCTTTGGTTTACATGCAAAATCAATTGTCATTGACCGCTACACTTCATTAATCGGTTCTCATAATTTTGATCACCGATCAGATATTCTTAATACAGAATCTGGGCTCATTATTCAGTCTTCTGAATTGGCAGAAGAATTGACCAAATATATTGAAACAGATATGCTGCCCGAAAACTCTTGGGTCATCGCTCCTAACAAAAAAATACCAATATTGAGCTTTTTTAGTGGTATGATTGCATCCGTATCTCGCTCATTGCCAATTTTAGATATTTGGCCGTTTCGATATTCAAGCAGTTTTCAGTTGAAACCTGGTAAAAAAGCAGTTGATATTTATCACCAAGATTTTTATAAAAATCACAAAAACGTTGGAAGTTTTCCCGATGTGAATTTATCGGCAAAACAAATACAAACTATAATAATTAGCGCTTTTGCAGGATTTGCAGAGCCATTTATGTAAACAAGGAAGTTAAATACAGAGGTTGCTTAAGAAATGAAAAACAAAATAATTGGCTTATTAATAGTATTAATCGTTTTATCGATTTATCCAACTTGGCGATATTTCAACAACGCCAATATATTTGCCAATGCATTGTTTACGCATGCTTCTGGATTAGGAAAATGGTCATATGGATCTATTAATACCAGCTTTGATGGGAAAATCACCATAAGAAACATTTCATTTACACCAAAAAACTATAGGCAAGGTTTTGTAATAGACAGTATTAGCATGTCTGTTGAACCGATGTTTTTATTGAAGACAAGTAGAGAGAAACTCGAATACCTACTGCCAGAATCAATGTCAATATCTATAAATAGTGCCATTATTAACTCAAAAAGCGATGACATCAATGCTTCCTTAAGAAATGACAGCATGTGGATGTTAATAGCAGGTTATGCAGGTAGTTTTGGCTGCGCTCGAGAGTCCTATACTACTTTTGACGAAGCCTCTTGGAAAAATATT
This sequence comes from Gammaproteobacteria bacterium, assembly GCA_024280395.1. Lineage (GTDB taxonomy): Bacteria > Pseudomonadota > Gammaproteobacteria > Xanthomonadales > Marinicellaceae > NORP309. Next base: position 20,158 of record JAJRQG010000148.1, read on the forward strand.
TTAAAAAACGATCAAATTTACAATGTTGATTTATTTTATTCCAGGCAGCAAAACGGCAGCATAGATGTTGATTTAATCTTAGATGCGGAGAACTTATTTTCAAGCACTTGGTCAAGTAATTTAAAATCCAGCTACAATGACAAACAAATTATTGCCAGCGAATTAATCGTAGATAAACTTTTTTATAATTATCTAGACAATGGCTTTAATCAGGCACGAAATGATGCCTGCAAAGAAAACTACAACTCTTCTTTTGCTACATACAGATTAAGTTCGGCTGACCATGTTCAAAAATACTTGCGGACCTATTTATCGAAAGAATTACCTGAAGTACTAATCAACTGGTACCAAAGAATGCTCACTCCAGATGTTGAATACAATGCAATCATCACCCTTAATGAACGTAAATTTTTAAATGAAGTATTTAGAACAGAGCAGAGAACGCTTTTTGAAAATTCATTGGTAGAAGTCGCCACATCACAAGATGAATATTTGCCAGTTACGCTTAAGAACATTGATTTTACCAGTGTTGACCCAGAATTATTGAGAAAAGAAAATTTAAAAAGGGAACAAGATGCAAAAAAAATACAAGCAGACAAACTTAAACAAACCACAAACAAGTACAAACCTACAGTTTTTAAAACTGGCAGGGCTAAAATAGCAAAAAGGATTGCCGTGTCTAATTTAAATACGGTTTTGAATAGAAAAATAAGAATCAAAACAAAAAAAGGACGGCCAATCACTGGATACCTAAGTTCTGTTAATTCAGAGAAAATATCAATTGAGTCTAAATACAAAACGGGAACAGCAAAACTGACCATCTTAATTAGCAAAATAGCAACTGTTGAATTAGTGAGATAACTGATTTTTGGCTGAATTATAGTGAAAAAAAGCCGCAATTATATTCCAATACTTATAGTTTTGTTGTTTCTAAGTATTATTTCAGCCTTGTTTCTAGGCAGCCAGAATATTTCACTTGTAGAACTATTTGACAACCAATTTTATCAAGTAAAAGACATTGTATTGTCTATTAGGTTACCCAGAGTCATCAATGCGATTACAGTTGGCGCCTTATTATCAATAGCTGGGCTGATGATTCAAAACCTGGTAAAAAATCCATTGGCAGATCCTTATATTCTTGGGCTTTCTGGCGCTTCTGCCAGTGTTCAATTGTTGATTATTGCTTCAGGAATAATAATTCCCTTTGGTTTATTTGTGTTTATTGGTTTTTGTGCTGCATTATTCTCAATGTTGTTGTTGATTAAGATATCATCAACAAAACGACTCAATACTCAATCATTATTGCTCAGCGGAGTTGTTATTGCTTTTGCTTATGGAGCAATAATCAGTTTGGTTTTGACCCTAAGCCCTCTCTCCACAACTAAGCCTATGTTATTTTGGCTAATGGGCGACTTGTCCTATTCCAAAACATCTTTCTATCCTATTCTATTGTTGATTGTAGGTATGGTGTGGGCATACAAATTCCACAAAGAACTAGATTTAATTGCCCGCGGTGAATTCTTTGCTCAAAAATCCGGTGTCAATACAAAGAAAATCAACATGCTGTTATTACTTACCACTTCTGTTTTTACCGCAGTTGCAGTTAGTATGGCTGGAACTATCGGTTTTGTTGGTTTAGTCGTGCCTCACATAGCTAGGATAATTGTTGGAAATAGTCACGCAAAGTTGATACCTGTTAGCGCCCTAATTGGTGCCATTGTCTTATTGGTTGCTGATACTGTTGCCAGAACGATAGTAGCGCCTATTCAATTGCCCGTTGGGATTTTTACTGCTTTATTTGGCGTTCCTCTTTTTATAGCGCTACAAAGAAAAATCAAATGATATCGGTCAAAAAACTCACTTTAAAAAATCAAGAAAGAACTCTAATTTCAAACCTGAGTATAGACTTTAACCAAGGAGAATTTTGGGCAATAATAGGGAAAAATGGAACAGGGAAAACCACATTGTTAAATACTTTGGCTGGGTTTATTGCCTATCAACAAGGTTGTATCACAATTGATAATCAAGAAATTAGTACGCTTGGCTCTTTATCAAAAGCCCAACAAATAGCTTTCCTTCCACAATTGCTTGAAGCCAGTTTGGATTGCACAGTGAAACAATCCATTGCTTATGGCCGTTATCCTTGGCACAAAAATTCTGATATAAAACAACAGGATTCCAGAATTATCCAAAGGGCTATACAACAGATGCAGTTAGAGTCAATTCAAGACAAAAGCATTCAGCAAATTTCTGGCGGTGAATTAAGAAAAGTTGAAATTGCCACAGTGTTAGCGCAAGACAGCAAAATATTAATGCTTGATGAACCACTAAATCACCTTGATATTTCCATGCGTTATCGTCTGATGGATCAATTGAATAAACTAATTAAAAATAAAACAATTATTATTGTAACTCATGATATACAATATGTTCAACAATACTGTACTCATGTGCTTATGTTGCAGGACAATACAGAAACTATATTTGGCAATGTCTCAGAAATAATGACAAATAAAAATTTAAACAAGTACCTTGAAATACCCTTGAAAAAGCTCTAATAATTATGAATAAAAGCCAATCATTAACAACCATTATAGCCCCAATAGTAAAATCACTGTTTTCAAAAGGTATCATTGAAAAAGTAGATGCCTCCAGAATATTGCGCAACGCTAAATTAACTTCTACCACATCGGTTCACCCTTATGTCACTTTGTCTGACTATAAACTAAACAACAAACTAACTAACAAACCAGTTTCTATTGAGTACATAGCTCAGTTTGTTGCTGAAATGAATGAAATAGACTATTTAAAAGTAGACCCAACCAAAGTCAATGTTAACAAAGTTACTGGGGCTGTTTCCCAGGCATATGCTACCAAACATAAAATACTGCCTGTTGCTATCGACGCTGAAGCAGTTACTTTTGCAGTGGCTGATCCCAAAGACACTTCCTGGGTTGAAGAATTACAAAGAATTTTAAAGCTCAATGTTATACGTGTCCACTCAAATCCTTTGGACATCCAACGTTTGTTGTTTGAGTTCTACGGGGTCAACAAGTCGGTCAAACAAGCACAAAAGCAACACAAAAACCGCAAAATAGACTCTATTTTAAATCTCGAACAATTGGTTAAACTCGGTAGCAAAGGGGACCTATCTGCCGATGATCAGCACATTGTTAATATCGTGGATTGGTTGTTGCAATTTGCTTTCGATCAAAGAGCCAGCGATATACACCTTGAACCCAAACGCAATGAATCCATTGTTAGGTTCAGAATTGATGGCCGTTTGCACAATGTTTATGTTTTACCCACCATGGTGATGTCAGCAGTAGTTAGCCGCATAAAAATACTTTCTCGCATTGATGTGGCAGAAAAAAGAAAACCACAAGATGGCCGCATAAAAACATTAAGTTCTGAAGCCAAGGAGGTTGAATTACGTGTTTCAACCATGCCAACAACTTTTGGAGAGAAATGTGTGATGCGTATTTTTGATCCCGATGCCGTGGTTGAAAAATACGAGGATCTGGGCTTCTCAAAAGATGAAATTAAACAATGGTTGCAAATGATTAACCGCCCCAATGGCATTGTATTAGTTACAGGCCCAACAGGTTCAGGTAAAACCACCACCTTATATTCCACATTAAGACAATTGGCAACCGAAGACGTGAATGTTTCATCAGTTGAAGATCCGATTGAAATGGTCTTTCCTGAGCTTAACCAAATGCAGGTCAATCCTAAAATAGGCCTAGAGTTCTCCAGCGGTATCCGTACATTAATGCGTCAAGATCCTGATATTATTATGGTGGGAGAAATTCGTGATTTAGAAACAGCAAAAATGGCTGTTCAAGCATCTTTAACAGGTCATTTGGTATTGTCGACTTTGCACACAAATGACGCACCCTCTGCAATTAACCGGTTATTGGATTTAGGGGTGCCTGATTATTTATTGCGATCAACGTTAGCAGGAGTCATTGCGCAAAGATTAGTTCGTTTATTGTGTCCTCATTGTAAAGAAGCATCACCAGTAGATGCCGAAGCATGGGAATCTTTGGTACATCCTTGGAAGATTGATATGCCTGATAATCTATACCACAAAGTTGGTTGTTTAGAATGCCGCAATACTGGTTACCATGGTCGAACAGGTGTGTATGAAATCATGCCCATTAACTCTGGTTTACGTAAATTAATCAAAGAAAAGATGCCTGCTGAGACCATCGCTAAAGAATCCTATAATTTGGGTATGCAACCACTAAGGTTGTCAATAGCCGCTTTATTAAAATCAGGAAGAACCTCTCTAGAAGAAGCCATAAAACTGGTTCCACCAGAATATGACTAGAAAGTTTATTGCCATAATTCAAACAGGGCAAGCCATCCCATCTGCATTGAGGGAATTCGGAGATTTTAATGATTGGTTTATACAAGGAATGGGCATTGACAAAACATTGGCCAAAACCTATCGTGTTTTTGAAAAATTAAACTTTCCAAGAATAGATAAACTCGCCGGAATAATTGTTACAGGTTCTGGAGCAATGGTGACAAATGAACTCGATTGGAGCGAAGCCACAATAAACTGGCTCCAACAATTATTAGACAAAGACATTCCTGTGCTTGGCGTTTGTTATGGGCATCAATTATTGGCAAAAGCTTTGGGGGGAATTGTTGATTGGAATCCCAAAGGCCGACAAATAGGACAAGTTAATATGCTTATAAATGAACGCCTGAAAAAGGATCTTTTATTTAAAAATA